>JASFFJ010000184.1:0-11227 GCA_050124355.1 Desulfobacterales bacterium
TCCTTCAGCCCCGATGGCAAGACGCTGGCCTCCGGATCGGGTGATAAGAGCATCCGGCTGTGGGATGTGGAAAGCGGCAGCAGCCTGGGCGAATTAAAAGGCCATAGCAATTCTGTCTTAAGTGTGTCGTTCAGCCCCGATGGCAAGACGCTGGCCTCCGGATCCTGGGATAATACTATCCGGCTGTGGGATGTGGAAAGCGGCAGCAACCTGCGCGAATTAAAAGGCCATAGCGATGCTGTCTCAAGTGTGTCGTTCAGCCCCGACGGCAAGATGCTGGCCTCTGGAGCCTGGGATAAGAGCATCCGGCTGTGGGATGTGGAAAGCGGCAGAAGCCTGGGCGAATTAAAAGGCCATACCGCTTACGTTACAAGTGTGTCGTTCAGCCCCGACGCCAAGATGCTGGCCTCCGGAGCCGGAGCTTGGGATAATACCATCCGGCTGTGGGATGTGGAAAGCGGCAGAAGCCTGCGCGAATTAAAAGGTCATACCGCTCCTGTCTCAAGTGTGTCGTTCAGCCCCTATGGCAAAACGCTGGCCTCTGGAGCCGGATCCGAAGCCGGAACCTTGGATAAGAGCATCCGGCTGTGGGATGTGGAGAGCGGCAGCAGCCTGCGCGAATTAAAAGGTCATACCTTTTCTGTCGAAAGTGTATCCTTCAGCCCCGACGGCAAAACGCTGGCCTCCGGATCGGTTGATAAGACCATCCGCTGTTGGGACATCCCCTTTTATTTTATGTTTTGGAAGGATGGCAAATCCACCAAATTATTTTTTGATTTTGCCGAAGGTGTTGAATTCTTCTGGCAGACCAGACGAGAGGAGTTGGAGTTTAAGCAACAAGTCAAGTCCAATCTCTACCATCAAAACGGCTACCAATTTAAATTCAATCCCAAATTTTATCCGTTAATCAAGCCGCCCGCCCCCGGCCAAAGCAAGTTTGATCAGATCCTGGAATGGGCGAAGGTTCAACCGCAAAAAGGCGAACAATAAAAAGACAATTCATCAATAAATTTAAGAAAAGATGTTTTTAATGCCTTAGAGAGCCTTGAAAAGATTTTGATCCTAATAATAAACTTATAAGTCCTTTTATGAAGCAGACTAAAATTGTTGGCACTTGATTTAGCTTTTAGACCGAAATTGTTGTGGATTACATCGAATCTTTATTTTTAAATCTCCAAAAAATATGTGATATTTTTTTAGTATCTGTACAAAATTGGAGATCCCAAAATTCCAGATACTGACCGCTTATCTGAAATTTAAACCACATTTCGTCTTCTGCGAATATCTGTAATAAATTGAGACTCTCAAAAGTACAGATAATGTAACCTATCGCAACTCAGCCACGCATATTTTTTAAATAAAGGTAAATCCTTCCCAGAAACCATCAGAATTAACACCTCGCTATCACAACCCTGGCGCAACTGCCTTTACGGCCTTGACTACCTGGTCGGAATAGTTGATATATTGATGTTTTACACCTTCGGGAATGAAGACAACTTCCTGCGGTCTGACTTCTAATGCTTCTTTAGTATCCGGGAAAAATACACACAGATCACCTTCGCAAACATAGGTGGCTTCATCTCCTCGGTGCGAATGCGCTTCCGAACAGCGCGGACTCAAACCTCCGGAGGGAAGAAAAAACTCCGCCATATGAACCAAGTCATTGCTAACCAGAAATTTCAGCAGAACCGGATATTCCTCCCCCCAGATCACCGATAGTTTGTCTTTTTCCGCAATCAGCATGCTGTTCACCGGTTCTTTACGGGCTTGTGGGCCTGCTATTGGCCATTGGCCGATTAGAGCGGGCGACCGGGGGCCTTCGTGAAAGTCAACGCTATGGGTTTTCGGGTTCGGGCTTAGCAGCTTGTTGAAGGAAAAAATCTTTGTTTCCCCGGGAAACCCCGCTTCCGGCAGCCCCTTGGGAGGCCAGATCTTGGGGGCGATAATCAGGAACATGCGTGTCTGTTTATTCGTAAAATTATAGCCCTGATGCCAACCGCCCAATGGTATAAAGAAGCATTCGTTTTCTTCAACCTGATGGACTTCTCCCGTTTCGGGATTAAACATGGTCAGCGTTCCTTCAACGACATAATAAACTTCGTCGCCGGTGTGTACATCTGCCGGCAGGAATTGTACGCCGGGTGATAGCTGATATTGAGCGATAAAAAATTTATCGGTACTGGCATAATTCCAGTTAAAATCACTATTCTCAGGCTTGTCCGGATAAATAAATTGTTTGGTCTGAGATCGGGTAATCACAATCGGTTTTTTTTTATCAGGTGGAAACGGGAAATTTCCGATCCAATCTGGTAATTGACCCATGGGTATCTCCTTTCATTGTTTCAGGTTCCAATGTTTAAAGGTTCTGAGTTCATAGGTTCAAAGGTTTTGGCTTCGAATCGACTGCCTTCTCCAGGCTTTAGTTCCGAATACGTTGAGGGGGAACTCGTCACAAACAAGTTGCAATCCTGATACCCTCGATATTGCATCTGCACGAGTTGTTTACTCTCCTCTAACCTCTGAACCTCTGAACGTTGAACCTCTAAACCTGGCAATTGATACCCGAAACCTTAAACCCTAAAAACTGTTGCTAAACGCTAACACCCATATGACCACTAAGGCTATTTCCCCGACCCGGCGGTCAACCCTTTGACAATGTAGCTTTCTAGAAAGAGTCCGATCAGCGCCAGGGGAAGAATGGCCATTCCGGAAAGCGCCGCCATGGACCACCAGCTGATGCCCTGGGACCCAGTTTGACTGGCAACCATAACCGGCAGGGTTTTGGCACTGGTGCTGGTCAATAGGGCGGCAAAAAAGTATTCATTCCAGCTGAGCACGAAGCACAGGATGAAGGCAGCGACCATACCGGGAAAGGACAGTGGAGTGACAATCCGCAAAAAAACACCCCAAACTGATAAACCATCGATAAATGCCGCCTCCTCTAGCTCGATCGGGATGGTACTGAACTGATCCTGCATGATCCAGATAACGATCGGCAACACCATCAGGGTGTACAACAGGATCAGCCCCACCTTGGTATCAAGCAAGGCTAACTCCTTGTAAAGCACTAGAAACGGCAGTGCCAGAACAACCGGCGGTAAGATCAATTGAGACAGAAAGAAAAAAGAAATATCTTTATTTTTAAAAAAACCGAACTTGTATTGGAAGCGGGTTAGGCCATATGCAGCCAGCGATCCTATCAAAACAGCCAGGGTCGATGCCCCGATGGCAGCAATAGCGCTGTTTGATAACCGTTTGAGAAACTCATCCCGCACCGTTGAGATATTAAATATCGTATCGGGCGACAGGCCCAGGGAACGCAGTCCAATCCATTTCGGTTCGTAGTCAACCCAGGGAATCAGGTGGCCCTGGGTGACATTGACGGCGGCTTTGAATGTCGTCGTTATGGTCCAGTAGATCGGAAAAAGACAGATGAAGGCCCAGAAGAGCAATCCAAAGTATATGAAAGCACGGATCCAAAGGATGTTGAACCGCCGAATTGTCTTACGATCGTAGATCTGACGGTTGAGAATAGAAAAGGCCAATTAAGCGCTCCATGTGTTATTTTGTTCCAATATTAATGATTGCCGGCCCATAGGATCAGGCTTTGGTTTACATGACTCTGCTCTGCTCAAATTACTATGGAGTGTTGGAGTAATGGAGTATTGGAAAAACGAAAACCCAACACCGATCTTCTGTACCCTTAAACAGAAGGGGTCGAAATTCTCTAATGCATAAAATTCACGGGTGATAGACCATCACTCCAGTACTCCAATACTCCTTGAAACTGTTACAGGCAAAGCCGATTATCACTGATCACGCCCAAAAGACGTGGATTTATGTGCCTAAATAAAATCTGCCACCTGCATTCTATCAGGCTTTTTTTCTCCAGCGGTTCACCAGGGCCAATAACGTCAACATAAAAATGATAATCAGAATTAAGTAAACTTCAGCCAGCATAGTGCCATACCCGACATTGGATCGCTCCCGATACACGCGGTATATATAACTCGTGACGGTATCGGTCGCACCGCCGGGTCCGCCAGCGGTCACATTGATTACGATATCTGCGAGTTTCAACTTGAAAATGATTCTTAAAATGATCACCGTAATACTGACCGGAACCATCAAGGGAAATACGATCTTGAAAAGTGACTGCCTTGAATTGGCCCCATCCATTGTGGCGGCTTCCAGAACATCCTTTGGAATGGCCTGCAGACCGGCCAGCAGGAGGATCATCATAAATGGGATAAACATCCAACCATCCATGACTTCAATACTGATCCGTGCCAGCCAGGGCGTGGAAAAGAAAGCCGGCGTGTCCCACCCGAGATATCGTGCGAAGGTGGCGGCCGGGCCAAATCGATATTCCATCAATGATTTGCCGATCATCCAGCTGACGGCAACCGGACTCAACATGAATGGCATCAAAAAAGCGACTCGAAAAAACTTGCGGGCACGGATAGCGGTATTGACCAACAGCGCCAACCCGAAGGCAATCACAAATTCCACTGCTATCGTTGCGATGTAGTAGACTGTATTCTTAAGCGCGTTCCAGTAATAGGTATCCTGCAGGAGTTCCCGAACATTGTCCAACCCGTTGAACTGACGCCCTTCAAAAGAGCTCAGATTCCAGTCTGTAAATGCAATGTATAGTCCGAAAAAAGTTGGAAATATCACCACCGAAATAGTGAATAAAAGGGCGGGTAGCAAGAACAGGCTGCGCCTGCCAAGCTCTCCTCTGATGAGCACCTGTCCGATGGCCAGGGCAATCGCCCACAGAATATAGGCATAGAGGACTGCGCGCCAGGTGTCAAATCCGACTGAGATGGCATCCGTCTTGTATAGAAATTGAATGAAAAATACCGCTATTAGAATAAGAGAGGCCAGAAAAATCAGTGCCCATCCAACTCTCTTCCGACTTGCGGGAATATGTTCTATACCAATTTTGAAATGTTTTTGACCATCCAACGCAGATGAACTAGCCATTAAAACCGGATCCTATGTGCTTTGTTTCAAAAAATCAATCACGTATATTGATTGATTTTAACTAAACCACAGAGAGCACAGAGTTCACAGAGAACTGATTTTTATATTATTCTCTGTGCTCCCGGTGTGTTCTGTGGTGAATTATTACGTTACTTTAATTACGAATATGCTTACTTAGTGAATTAAAAGCTCAGGGGATTGCGGCTCTATGACGCCAACATTTTATCCCCGAATTGTGATAAACTTATAGCCTTCGGAGATGATCGAAAAAAAAATCGATCGGCTGAAGGAGTGATTCCCTTCAACCGATGGTGAATGCCTTTACGACAACCCAAGCGAAGCTTTATACAGCTTGATTTGTTTCTCTCGGCCGATCTGATCGGTGAGTTTTTCCCATGCCGCTGCAATGTTGTCGGCACCTTCCTGGGCCGAGTATTGACCGGCAAATATCTTGGCCAGTTCATCCTCGGCCGTACTGTAATACTGGAAAATACCCGGGATGCGAGGTTCAATCGCCGCATTGGGATGGTTGTATGAATCAGATTGAGACTTCAGATAGGAAGTGATAAATGGTTTGTCGTAACCGGCTGCGGTCCACTCATCAATGTTGAAGTGACTCTGGCGGTAAGGTTGAAAACCGGATGGATAAGCCGCCGTCCAAAGCGAAAGGTCTTTGCCACCGATATGGGCAGCCGCACTCCAGGCAGCCTTTCGTTTTTTCGAATCACTGTCAACCCGTGCCATGACGTAAACGCCCCAACCGATGTAGGCCATGTTCGGTGCAAAGTTTGGTCCGCTCGGCAGCTTGTCCCAGTTGCCGGTCTTTGAATTGTAAACATCATCCGAACCCGGCAAGATGGAGAATCCGGTCACGTCTCCGACAACCGAGGAGTCACTGGTCTTGCACATAGATCCGACATCGCCCCACCAGGACACCATCGAACCGGTGCCTGCCAGAAACTGCTGAAAGGCGGTGGTTCCGGGATCGGCATTCAATTGATTGGGGGGTTCCGAGGGCAGGGCGTCGATCACATCCTGAATCGCCCGAACCCAGGCCGGATTGTTGACGCGAGGTTTCATCGTATCCGCATCGAATAGAAATGCCTTATCATCAGGGTGTTTGGCATAAGCGGTGGCACGGCTGCCTAAAAAGTAGAAGCCAAACCCGCCCCAACCTTTAGCGGGATCGAGATAGCCGTAGGCATCCATGCCTTGAAATTTCTTGCCGCCCAAAAACTTGGTCACTTCCTGAACCTTCTGCCAGGTTTTGGGGACCTCCCACTCGCCCTCGTGGCCTTCGGCTTTCCAGGCTTTGGCCAATTCAGGATCAGAAAAATAGTCGGTCCGGTAATTAAAGTTATGGCAATCACCGTCGATGGATATGCGATAGGTCTTGCCGTCCCAGGTTCCGACAGGGGCTTTTAAATAATGGACATAGTCATCCATCTCGATCTGCTGCTTGACCCAATCAGGCATCTCAGAGGCCAGACCCTTGCCACACACATCGCCTTCAAAAGGCGCGCCCATTTCTAGAATGTCGAAGTCAACCGTTTCGGTTGCAATGGCTTGTTGCAGACGGGCGTTGTAATCGGCCTGGGCAAGGTCGATCCAATCTATTTTTGCACCCGTGTAAGCTTCCCAGGGTTTCAGGAAACCGCGAAACAAAAAATTGTGCAGGTTCTGGTTGTTGAGCCCCATAAAAGTGAGTTTTACACCCTTGAATTCACCCTCTTTCGCATTGTTCTTGGTGGCCCCCAGGCACATTGCACCGACTTTTTGCCAGTCAGCGTCAGTTGGTGAGCCCTTCCCTACTCCGGGAATTTTCAGGATTTCAGCCCTCAGGTCGCTCTGAGCATAGGCGTTGCGAGCCAGCAGGCTCAGTCCACTGGATGTCCCCACGGCAAGCGCACTGACGCCTGCTGCTGCGATTGCTGAATCCTGAATAAATTTACGGCGGGTGATCTTCTTTTCCTTTTTCATGAGGTCCTCCTTTTAGTTATTGCCTTTCATAATAATCCGACCGATGTTGCCACGATTCGTACTTCTGGCGAAAGAAAATTGCAGTGTCTCTTTTCTCCCTATAATTATCCAAAATTCTTGATAAACCTGACGTTCGCCATCAAAACAATTAATTTAGGGGGATAAATTTGTCAACCCCAAATTCAGAACTACTGACGTGTCGTAAAATCTGATGCAACGCAAATGTTTCTGGTTGCGCCAACAATACTAGGTCTCGATCGAATCGTTCTGAATTTTATTTCTTATTCTTCATTGTCTCTATTACCAAAACTAAGGGTGACGCGATGTGCCGGTGGATATTTCGTTGCAAAGCGTGAAACTGTCCGAGGGGATTAATGAGGGTTGAGCCGTACAGCGACGCTTTCGGATAATTTGCAACGAAAAGCGAAAATATTCCTCAACAGGGGTTCTGCAGTTCGCTGTTTAGTCTCTTGATGTTCATACAAGCAATCCCCTGGTTGGCTTTTGACAATCCCGATTTCGTCAAGTATATTACGTCTGCCAACAGATCGTATAAGCGGTTCGACGGGACACACTGAATATACCCTAAAGGAGAGAAAATGAGCTGGTTACAAGAAGTATTTCAAGTTAAAAAACCGATAATTGCCATGTGCCATCTCCAGGCCCTACCGGGAGATCCGGGATATAACAAAGACAAGGGAATTGAATGGGTAATGGATATGGCCAGGCAAGATTTGGTTGCCCTTCGAAAAGGCGGCGTTGATGGAGTTATGTTTTCAAACGAATTCAGCCTCCCATACCTGACGCAGGTGGAACCCATAACTTACACAACCATGGCCAGAATCATTGGCGAATTGAAACATGATATTAACATACCCTACGGCGTAAACGTCCTCTGGGATCCCAAGGCGTCTATCGATCTGGCCGTTGCAACCGATGCCCTGTTTGTGCGGGAAATTTTCACCGGTGTGTATACCAGTGATTTTGGTCTTTGGAACACCAACTGCGCTGAGGTCATCCGGCATCAGCATCACATTGGTGGTGAAAATGTAAAGCTCATGTTTAACATTGTTCCTGAAGCAGCTTCCTATCTGGGACAACGGGATGTTGCTGACATAGCCCGCTCGACGGTATTCAACACCCAACCGGATGCATTGTGTGTTTCCGGACTAACCGCAGGGGCAGAGACGGATTCCTCGACGCTAAGAATTGTAAAGAATGCGGTACCGGAAACACCGGTTTTCGCGAACACCGGCGTAAGTATAACAAACGTAAAAGAACAGCTCGCGATTGCCGACGGAACCGTAACCGCCACGACCTTCAAGCGGGACGGTGTCTTCGAAAATGAAGTCGATCAGGCCCGCGTAACAGCCTTTATGGATGTTGTTCGTCGCGTAAGGAAGGAAAATGGATAAGCGCTGGGAAAAACTGGGAGAGGTCCTGGTAACCTACTCCACCCGGGTTGCACCGGGTGAGCGGGTTATGATCGCGATGATTGAACCTGAAACCTACCCGCTGGCAAAAGGTGTCTACCAGGCGGCTGTCAGGGCCGGCGCTTTTCCCCAGGTCCAGTTCCTTTCTGAATCCCTCCGCCGTTGCGTTTTGAAACACGGAAACCGGACACAGATCGAATGGATTCCTGAAATGGAGGTCTGGGGTATGGATTGGGCGGACGTCTACATTGGATTAAGGGGTGCCCACAATCTATTCGAGCTCCAGGATATCCCCGGGGAGAAACTTGCCGCCAACCAGGCGGCCATGGGGGTTGTATCAACAAAACGATGGGAGCAAACCCGCTGGTGCCTGGTTAGGGTTCCCAACAGCTCTTTCGCCCAGCAGGCGGAAACCGACGAAGAAACCATTACCGATATGTTCTTTAATTCCTGCTTTTTGAACTGGGAAAAGGAAGCGGAAAAATGGAACGTCTGGTGTGACCGGCTTAACCAAGGCCAAGAAATACGGATTACCGGGGAGAACACCGATCTCTCCTTTTCGGTAAAGGGACGCAAGTGGATCCCATTTGCAGGCAAACTCAACATGCCGGACGGAGAGATCGCAACAGCGCCGGTTACAGACACCGTAAATGGAACGATCGCCTTTGAACGCCCGGGAGTTCTCGGCGGCAGGCTGATCCGGGACATTCGGCTTACCTGGAAAAATGGAGAATTAACAGAAGCTTACTCATCCACGGAAACGGCGTTTTTTCAGTCAATAATCGGTCGGGATAAAGGGGCATCCCTTCCAGGAGAATTTGCATTCGGTACCAATTTCATGCTGGGTAGATTCTGCAATGATATCCTCATCGACGAAAAGATCGGTGGAACCATTCATATTGCCCTGGGAAGAGCGTACCCGGAGTGCGGCGGAACGAATCAATCTCCAATTCACTGGGACATTGTCAAGGATATCCGTCGCCAAGGTTCCGTCCTGCTTGATGGTGATCCCATCCTTCAGAATGGAAAAATCCTTTTATGAAAAAATTTCATCACGGAAACACGAAATAAAGAAAGTGCGAAATTTGACATACTCGTAAAAAGCCAAATTTTACGCGTTAGCGTCATTCCGGCGAAAGCCGGAATCCTGTAATATCAACACCTTCTGGATGCCGGATCATGTCCGGCATGACGACTTGAGGACTTTTTGCGAGAC
This sequence comes from Desulfobacterales bacterium, assembly GCA_050124355.1. Lineage (GTDB taxonomy): Bacteria > Desulfobacterota > Desulfobacteria > Desulfobacterales > JAFDCJ01 > JAFDCJ01. The sequence continues at coordinate 9,619 of JASFFJ010000184.1, forward strand.
CATCAAATTTATCTAAGCCTATTTTCGCGTTTTCGTGCTTTCGTGATTATTTTTCTTTTTTTTGATTCCGGATCCTCCCGGTTATGGTTATTTGTATGTAAAATTCAGGTGGGAGTCACAATGAAGGAATGCTTTCTGGGATTAGACATCGGGACCGGTTCATCCAAAGCTGCCATTGTAGATATTGAAGGAAATGTGCTCTGTCAGGCATCTGTCCCCCACAAGATGTCAATGCCTGAACCCGGCTGGTATGAGCAGGATGCAGACCGGATTTGGTGGGAAGATTTCATACTGCTGTGCAAGAAGCTGCTGGGCGATCTGCAATATCCCAAAGAATCGATCAAAGGGGTGGCCCTAAGCACCATTGGCCCCTGTGTATTGCCCGTGGATAATGAAGGAAAGCCCCTGCGCCCCGGAATTCTTTACGGCATCGATACACGGGCCGAGATAGAGATTCGGGAGCTGGAAGAGGCACTCGGTCGAGAGGTGATTTTTACTAAAACCGGACAGGATCTGTCCTCCCAATCATGTTGCCCGAAAATCCTCTGGATACGTAAAAACGAACCGGAGGTTTGGGAAAAAACCTCAAAAATTCTGACCGCCTCCGGATATCTGGTCTACAAGCTTACAGGCAGATACACGCTGGATATTTACACGGCCATTGGATATGCCCCTATTTTCGATTTAGCGAAAAAAACCTGGGATCCTTCTCTGGCCGGCCTCATTACGGAAATGGATAAACTTCCCGAGCTCTTATGGAGCAGCCAGGTCGCCGGGGAAATTACCCGCCAGGCGGCCGCACTGACAGGCCTGCCAGCCGGTGTGCCTGTCGCAACCGGTACAACTGATGCGGCTTCGGAGGCACTGGCTACCGGCGTTGAGAAGACTGGCGACATGATGATGATGTATGGCAGCAGCAATTTCTTTATCCTAAAAACTGAAGCCCTCAGCCCGGTCCGTTCATTTTGGGCGTCAAATTTTCTGGAGCCCGGCACCTTCGTGCTGACCGGCGGCATGTCCACCGTGGGCAGCATGTTTAAATGGTTTGGGGAAACATTTCCCGGCCGCAGTGTTACCGAATGGGAAAACCTGGCTTCTAGCTCCACTCCGGGTGCCGGTGGTATCACCAGTCTGCCCTATTTTGCCGGAGAAAGAACCCCGCTGCACGATCCCACTGCAAAAGGGGTATTTTTCGGAATGTCTCTTTCCAGCTCTGCGGGAGATTTATACCGTTCTCTCCAGGAAGCGGTGGGATACGGAATCCGACATAATATTGAGGAGATGGAAAAAGCAGGGGCCCGGGCCGACAGAATTATGGCGATCGGAGGCGCATCCGAAAGCCGCCATCTGATGCAGATTATCTCAGATATTACCGGATGCCCGCAACACCTGCCCCGACAAAGGCTGGGCGCCTGCTACGGAGATGCCTTCCTGGCTGCGATAGGAAGCAATTATTTCAACAGTATCGATGAGATAAGCCGCTGGGTGCGCTTGGCTGAGGAGATCACGCCCAGTGAAACATCCAAAGCGATTTATGATGAAGGCTATGTAAAATACCGGGATCTCTATAAATCAACCCGGCACCTGCTTGGATAGGATAAAAGGTTCA
>JASFFJ010000185.1:0-11226 GCA_050124355.1 Desulfobacterales bacterium
TATGATGATAAGATTTTTTAAAGCCCGGGGATTTGAAATTCTCGGGCTTTTTACTTTCATGTACGTTACAGGATAGTTAAAGTACCAATATTAGGCTAACCAAACCATCTCCAGCTCACACTTGATATTACCTGTTTTCCGCATGCTCAAAAAGTGGATTTTAAGAACTTTGCCGGCATAGATGGATCTGGAATAAAATTAGATAAAATTTGCATTTTTTGTGGGGAATAGTGTGGGGAATTCAAATTTTGGAAATTTAAAAAGGCTTACAAATTATTTTGTAAGCCTTAGATTTTATTGTGGTAGCGGTGGACAGATTTGAACTGTCGACCTTCCGGTTATGAGGTCGGAATATATTACAGCCACTGAATAGCAATTTAACATAATTTACTGAAAGCTTGTGGGGAATTATGTGGGGACCGTGAATATTATGGAAAAATAAAGGGCTCAAGAAGCGCCGTGAATCCTTTATTTTTAATGGTACGCCCGGCTGGATTCGAACCAGCGGCTTTCAGCTCCGGAGGCTGACGCTCTATCCACTGAGCTACGGGCGCGAGTTAGTGCGAGAGTGACAGAAAATTTAATCCAGAAGCCCTGGCAAGTCAAGCTGAAAACTGACCGACCACGACATTCACGGCTAAATCCCTAAATGATCGTAATTGATAATTCAATGTAATGAGAGTTGACGGAATCGATGCCTCCTGTACCTCCGCCTAATCGGATTTACGGTGTGCACTGACCAGGCCTTTTTCAAATGCTTCTTTTGCTTCACCCACCACATAGAGGGAGCCGGCGATACAGATGGCCCCATTGCGAGGGATTGTTTCAATTGCATTTTTTATGGCCTCGGCAACATCCGGAATGATGGTGGCATCCGGCTTTGCAATTTTGGCGGCTTCGTAAAGCGCTTGAGGCGCCAAGGCGCGATCAATCTTGGCCCGGGTTAATATTACGCGGTTTACAGGCGTTAGAAGGCTTTTTAACATCGCTTGATAGGGTTTGTCGTCTAATATGCCGACGACCAGGGTGATGGGCCTATCGGCAAGATTGGATGACAGAAATTTCGCTAAATTTCGGGCAGCTGCCAGGTTGTGGGCACCGTCCAAAATAATGAAAGGGTTTGTGGAGACGATTTCGAGCCGCCCCGGCCAATGGTTTTTGCTCAGACCTTCTTGGATATTTTTCAGGGTAATGGCGGCCTTTTCCTTGCCGATTATCTCGCAGGCAGCCAACACCAGGCCCGCATTATCGACCTGATAGCTGCCCGGCAATGCAGTCTGCAAATTATGCCAGACATTTTCAATCCCGTAATAGGAAAACGTTTGTCTTTGGTTGCGACGGACTCTGAAATCGGTACCCAGTCGAAATAGGGGGGCTTTTTTTTGCGAGGCAATTCTTTTTACTTCGGCAAAGGCTTTTTTTTGCTGGATACCGGTGACCAGCGGTGTGCGGTTTTTGATAATTCCCGCCTTTTCGGCGGCAATTTCGATCAAGGTGTTACCCAAATACTCCCGGTGCTCAAGGGATATATTGGTAATGACCGACAGCGCCGGCTTTATGATATTGGTCGCATCGAGTCGGCCGCCCATGCCGGTTTCGATCACCGCCCACTCCACCTTTTGGTCGGCAAATTCAAGAAGGGCCATTGCGGTGGTAAATTCGAAAAAAGTCGGATCGCGCTTGCCGAAATGAGCATCTTTAACGGCATTGTAGGTCGTGACCACCTTTTTGTTGGTGATCGGACGGTTATTGACCTGAATTCTTTCGTTGAAGTGGACAAGATGCGGTGATGTATAAAGCCCTGTTTTGTATCCGCTGTGATACAGAATCGAAGCTAGGGAAGATGCCACCGATCCTTTCCCATTGGTACCGGCCACATGAATGCAGGTGAATGTGTTCTGGGGGTTGTCCAGACTGGTTAATATTTTTTTAATCGTGGACAGACCCAGTTTGATGCCGAATCTGCGAAAACCATACATGGTCTTCAAGCAGTTTTCATAGGCGTTTTTAGATACCATGCGGGGCATTAAAAAACCCGGTGAAACTGATAATTTTACCGGGTTTTACCTTGAAAAAAGTTGGATTTATCTTCGGTGCCTGGCCTTGGCCGCTGCGATTCTTTCTCTTCTTAGCGCTTCGCGCTGTTTACGACGTCGAAATTCGCTTGGTTTTTCATAGCTCTTTTTTAATTTGAGCCTTTTAAACAGACCGTCGTTTTGAATCTTTTTTTTCAAAATGCGCATGGCCTTTTCAATGTCATTGTCAATGACCCTGACCTCGATGTCCTTCAAATACCTCGCCCCCTTCTTGCCATCGGATAATATATCGAAACGTCGTGTTTCCAATGGTTATTTATAAGATTCTCAAAACAATACCTATTACCGAATAACGCAAGGTTTGGCAAGAAAAAAGTTTCATGTTAAATGTTTTTTTTGACCCTTAACTCCCTTCATGAACCACCGATTCTGCCAGTGGAAATTGAAAAGGTTTTGCCGATGCGGGTAAGTCCGGCTCATTGATCTAAAGCTGAACAACCCCGGTGTCTTATGAATGGATAAAAATCCATTATTTCACTTGACACTCATTTGGCATTCCGCCATACTCTGCCGTCAAAAATTCAGAACTACGGACGTGTTGCAAATTAAGGCGTTACAATTGATTAATAAATAACCAAAGGGAGGAAGACACATGCGTTTGATCTTATTAGGCGGACCTGGCGCAGGGAAGGGGACCCAGGCTAATTTCATCAAAGATAAATATCAGATTCCACAGATTTCCACCGGTGACATGCTGCGGGCTGCAATTAAGGCCGGCAGCGATTTGGGCAAAAAAGCCAAGGGCTACATGGATTCGGGTGGTTTGGTGCCCGATGAGGTCATTATCGGGCTCGTCAAAGAACGAATCAAAGAAGCAGATTGCCAAAAAGGGTTTCTGTTCGACGGGTTTCCACGCACCATTCCCCAGGCCGATGCCATGAAGGATGCCGGCGTTGCCTTGGATAGCGTGGTCGACATCAATGTGCCGGACGCAGAGATCATTAAACGTATGAGTGGACGTCGTGTACACCTTGCCAGTGGGCGGACCTACCACATTACATTTAATCCTCCTAAAGAGGATGGCAAAGATGATGTTACCGGCGAAGCGCTCATCCAACGGGATGACGATCAAGAAGACACGGTTCGAAATCGCCTCGATGTCTACCATGCCCAAACCGAACCCCTGATTGATTACTATAAAAACTGGGAAAGTTCCGGTGAATCGGCTGCACCCAAATATATCCGGATTGAAGGTGTCGGTAAAGTCGAAGAAATTCGCGATCAGATTTATTCAGCGCTGGACCGACTTATAGGCGCGTAATTTTATTTTAAAACGGCGTTAGTTTTTTTAGATTAAAGCGATAGAATAAAAGTTGGGCAATCAGCATCTTGATAGTCCCAATATTCAATCAGCGCCTTGTACGAACAAATTCGGTAAACCAACAATCCGTAGGGCAAACGCATGTAGGGATAGGAATTGGAGGATATTTCCCTCCAAAAAATATTCTACCCCCCCCCTATACATCCCATATGCGTTTACCCTGCAAAAGATCGTGAAAGCACTTGACAGATAGCCAAATGTGTAATACGTTTCTAATATATGAATTAAGGTATGTGGAACCCGCCATAATAAGAGGATACCTTATATTCTTCTAACATTATCGTTTAACACTCAAATTCCTCCTTAGTAACCGGCATGGATCCAATCAAATAATCAACGTTTTAAAGGAAATTTTACAGATACTATTTACGCCTTTTCTGTTTTGCCGGTCTTGATATAGTTAAATACGTCAAAAATAGATCTTTTTGTAAGGCTGTGTCGTGTGAAGCTATAAAATTAGCATCTTCTTAGACGCTTTATGGACATGGACGCCGCGAAAGCTTCTTTCTAACCCAAAATCAATGGATATTCGGATCAGGTAGTGATGAAAAAAATTAAAGGGAATAATATAATGAACATTGCCGAACTTAAGGAGAAAAAAATCAACGAACTCACCCAGATGGCAAAGCGCTTGAAAGTTGAAGGGGCTGCCGGGATGCGCAAACAGGAATTAATGTTTGCATTGCTGCAGTCCCAGATCGAAAAAAATGGTCTCATTTTCGGCGAAGGCACCCTGGAGATTTTACCGGACGGTTTCGGCTTTTTACGGTCACCGGATTCCAATTATCTACCTGGACCGGATGATATTTATGTTTCCCCGTCCCAAATACGTCGTTTTAACCTAAGAACCGGGGACACCATTTCAGGACAGATTCGGCAGCCGAAGGAGTCAGAAAGATATTTCGCACTATTAAAAGTAGAAGCCGTTAACTACGAGGATCCCGAAGTGACTCGGGATAAGATCCTTTTTGATAATTTAACCCCGCTTTATCCTGAACGTAAGATTTCCCTCGAAGTCGACAGTGATAATTTTTCCACCCGGATCATGGATCTGATGATACCCATCGGCTTCGGCCAAAGAGGTCTAATTGTGTCCCCACCAAGATCCGGCAAAACAATGCTGCTGCAAGCGATTGCCAATTCTATCATTGCCAGTCACAAGGATGTTGTACCGTTTGTGCTCTTGATCGACGAGCGACCCGAAGAAGTGACCGACATGCAGCGAACGGTGAAAGCGGAGGTGATCAGCTCTACTTTCGATGAACCGGCGGAAAGGCACGTTCAGGTTGCTGAGATGGTGATTGAGAAAGCCAAGCGTTTGGTGGAACATAAAAAAGATGTCGTTATCCTGTTGGATAGTATTACCCGTTTGGCCAGAGCCTACAATTCAGTGGTTCCTCCCAGCGGTAAAATCCTCTCCGGCGGTGTGGATTCCAATGCACTGCAGCGTCCCAAACGGTTTTTCGGTGCGGCCCGAAATATCGAAGAAGGCGGCAGCCTTACGATTATGGCCACCGCCCTGGTTGACACCGGCAGTCGGATGGATGAGGTCATTTTCGAAGAATTTAAAGGAACCGGCAACGCTGAGATTCAACTGGATCGTAAGCTAGCTGATAAGCGCGTGTTTCCGTCCTTTGACATCAAACGCTCCGGTACCCGAAAAGAAGAACTGCTGCTGGATGCGGATAGACTTAACCGTGTTTGGATTTTGCGCAAGCTGTTGACAACCTTAAATACAGTGGACAGTATGGAATTTTTACTTGAAAAAATGCGTGGAACCAAAGATAATAAAGATTTTTTAAATTCCATGAACACCTAACATTGACATTTTTTCCTGTTCGCGATATACAACACGGCCTTATCGAGCCATTCTCGGGGTAAATTCGGAAGTCCCGAGTCAATACATATTTTTAAGCGTCATGGCAGGGAAAACATTCCGAGATATCTAAAATTTGGGGGGTTGAAAAAATCATGAAAAACGGCATTCATCCTGATTACGCTGATACCGGAATACGGTGTGCGTGCGGCAACGAGATTGAGGTTGGTTCGACCAAATCCAATATCCGCGTGGAAATATGCTCCCAATGCCATCCCTTTTTTACCGGCAAACAAAAACTGGTTGACACAGCGGGTCGAATTGAGCGTTTCCGTAAAAAGTATGAAAAATTTCAGAACCAAGCGAAACCCACTTAGTTGTATCCCGCCTGCTACTTCAATTTGCTGAAAAATATCCGGTTTACCGGCGGCATCTTAATCTTTGAAAAGAGCCCGCCATCGGCACTCTATCGATGCTGACCGGCTAAACCGGCAGGATTCCTCTCCCGCATAAAATAATCAAAATTGCTAATAATAAGCGTTTAAATGCTGGCAACCTAAAGTGTTGGCCGTCGGGTTGCTGCATAAATCCGTAAATGGATACCAGGACCAATGTTTGACAAACTTATAGGCGTCGAAGAGCGCTTCGTTGAAGTCGAAAAGCATTTGAGCGATCCGAAAATTATTAATGATCGCAATGCTTACCAAACATATGTGCGCGAGCATGCCGAATTGAGTAAAATCGTCACCGTCTACCGTCAACACAAGCAGACGTTGCTCGATATTAGTGAAAGCCAGGATTTGTTAAAGGACGCTGATCCTGATATAAAAGATCTGGCGCGGGATGAGATTGCGACACTGAACCGGGTAAAAGAAAATCTTGAAGCCGAGCTTAAAAAACTTCTGCTGCCCAAAGACCCCAATGATGAAAAAAACGTCATCGTCGAGATTCGGGCCGGTACCGGGGGAGAAGAGGCCGCCTTGTTTGCCGGTGATCTTTTTCGGATGTACAGCCGTTATGCAGAAAACCGCAGTTGGAAAATAGATGTCATAACCCACCATCCTACTGGTGTCGGCGGCTTAAAAGAAGTCATTGCCATGATTCAGGGCAAAGGGGCTTATAGTGCATTTAAGTATGAGAGCGGAACCCATCGGGTGCAGCGGGTGCCCACCACGGAAACCCAAGGACGCGTTCATACCTCGGCGGTAACGGTGGCTGTCCTGCCTGAGGCGGATGAAGTCGATGTTGACATTGAACCATCCGAACTGAAGATCGATGTTTTCCGTTCCACCGGGCCAGGCGGACAGAGCGTTAATACCACCGATTCAGCCGTACGCATTACCCATTTGCCCTCCGGCCTGGTGGTTACCTGCCAGGATGAGAAGTCACAACTGAAAAACAAATTAAAAGCCATGAAGGTACTGCGGGCCAGATTGATGGATCAAATGATTATGGAACAGAATGAAAAACGATCCGAAGAGCGTAAGAACCAGGTGGGTACGGGAGACAGAAGCGGTAGAATCAGAACTTACAACTTTCCCCAGGGAAGGGTGACGGACCATCGCATCGGACTGACGCTTTACAAGCTGGAGCAAATTCTGCAAGGTGACATAGACGAACTCATAGACAATCTCGCAACTTATTATCAGTCCCAGGCTCTCCAAAATGTGGATTAGTTCCTTACATGCCGATTGTTTGACTAAATGTATCAAGCAATTTCAATTAGGTATTACAAACTATAGGCATTTTGAGTGTTCAGTGTTCAGCGCAGCCTCTGGCCTGAAATGCGGCCAGTTTGATCAAAAAAACAGACTCCAGCACTGTGGAGTCAGATACGAGGGATTCAGCACAGGGAGGATCACCCTCCTGAACTCTGATCACTGAACACTCGCATTACCCAAAGCGTCGAAGAAATGATCAACGTTGATTCAAAGTCGGAGTAAATTTCAAATTCAGAGCAACTTCGATGTGCGTCCATGCCAGAAAATAAATTTACCGACTCCGGCAATACCCAATGGACCATCATTAAGCTTATCCACTGGGCAAATTCATACTTAAAGGGCCATGATATTGACAGTCCCAGAGCCACCGGCGAAATATTGCTAGCTCACGCCTTAGATGTCAAACGTATTGATTTGTATTTGAATTACGACCAACCGCTGGTCGCCGATGAATTGAAGACATTCAAAATGCTGATCAAGCGCCGAATCAGGCGTGAACCGGTCGCTTATATCCTTGGCACCAAAGAGTTCTGGTCCATGGACCTTATGATTACCCCGGATGTCCTGATTCCGAGACCGGAAACCGAATGCCTGGTGGAAGTGGCTCTGAAATATTTATCGCAGATCCCATCGGTGCAAACACAGCGGATTCTGGAACTTGGAACCGGATCGGGGGCGATAATCCTTGCGCTGATCTCACAGGAACCCCGGCATCTATATTTTGCCTCGGATTATTTTAAGAAGGCAGCCGCGTTGGCAAACAGGAATGCGGTACAAAACGATTTTGCCGGACGGATCCATTTTTTTGTGGGTGACTGGCTCGACCCGTTAAATTCGAAGAAATCCAGCTTTGATATGATTGTTTCAAATCCGCCTTACATACCTAGCCGGGTGATAGATTCCCTGCAGCCGGAAATACGATGCTTTGAACCGCATGCAGCTCTCAATGGCGATTATGACGGGCTTTCCTGTTATAGGAATATCATCGGAAACGCCCATATTTATCTAAAGCCCCGCGGTTTGCTCTTGTTGGAAATTGGCCATGAGCAGAAAGATGATATTCTCAGAATCGCTGCTGCCTGCGATGTTTATGAAGATTTCAATCATGCCAAGGACTATAGTGGTTATGATCGGGTGGTATGGATGCGGAAAAGAGGTTGAATCGGGTTGCGGGTTACGTGTTGCGAGCGAACAGGGCATAGAGCATGGGGCGCAGCGCATAGAGTATAAGATGTCGGTCCGCCATGGTATGACTTAATGGCTTAAGACGGCATTCTTTTAAATCGATCGCAGTGATGTGGTGTAGAGGGTGATCTCCGACCAATCGCTCTGGTCCAGGGAATGTGGAGGTTCTAATAAAAGACTTCGGATCACAGATTTAATGAAGAAAAGTGTTGCGGTCAAAATCATTTTTTGCTATTGAGAAGGATTTTTACAACACCCACGCTATCGGACTTGTTTCCCGGTGCTTTCGCTGAAAGTCGGAAGCAGGAATGATGATGGCGGTGGAACAACCACTCAGAAAGGGAGAAAACTATGGCTTATGTAACCATGAAAGAACTGTTGGAAGCCGGCGTACATTTCGGCCATCAAACGAAACGCTGGAATCCGAAAATGAAGCCTTATATTTTCGGTGCTAGAAATGGGATCTATATTATCGATCTGCAGCGAACCGTTCGGATGTTCAGAACGGCCTATGACTTTGTCGTAAACACAGTGGCAGAAGGAAAATCAGTGCTATTTGTCGGAACTAAAAAGCAGGCGCGTGATTCCATCTATGAAGAATCCAACCGCTGCGAAATGTTTTATGTTCACAATCGATGGTTGGGTGGTATGCTGACGAATTTTCAGACGATTCGGCAGAGCATCGATCGTCTCAACTATCTTAACAATATCCAAAATGATGGTTCCATCGAACTTTTTCCAAAAAAAGAGCGGCTCAAAATGGGTAAGGCACGCCTTAAACTCGATAACAACCTCGGCGGAATTCGCACGATGAACGGACTGCCCGGAGCGATGTTCGTCGTCGATCCCAAAAATGAAGCCATCGCCGTGCGAGAAGGCCGGCGGCTTAATATACCGATCATCGCCATTGTGGATACCAATTGCGATCCGGACGATATTGATTATATTATTCCAGGCAATGATGATGCCATCCGTGCCATCCGGTTGCTAACTTCAAAAATTGCGGATGCCTGCATTGAAGGAAAGGAACGCTTTGCTGAAAGACAGCAAGCCGAAGCCGATAAGGAAATCGAAGAGGAATCCGAAGTAACGACCATCAGTGCTGAACTAAAACCGGGTGAGCGCAAAATTATTGCAGACGGCACCGAAGGTCCGGTTGTAGAAATAATTAAGCGCTCGGGGACCGGACCCACCGAGGTCGTTGATGTTCCGGAAGCGGTGGTAGAAGAACCGCGTAATGACTCAGAAGAGAATAGCGAAGTCGAGACGACAGGAGAGCAACATGACAACAATTAGTGCGGCCATGGTAAAGCAGCTGCGGGAAAAAACCGGCGCTGGGATGATGGATTGTAAACAAGCACTGACGGAGTGCGATGCTGATATTGATAAAGCGGTTGATTTTCTTAGAACGAAAGGATTGGCTACCGCACGTAAAAGAGCCGGCCGGACGATGACGGAAGGCACCATCCAATCCTATATCCACATGGGAGGCAAGTTGGGCGTGCTGGTGGAAGTTAATTGTGAGACTGATTTTGTTGCAAAAAACGACGATTTTATTAACTTTGCCAAAAACATCGCCATGCACATCGCCGCCACCAATCCTCTGAGCATTCAGGCCGAAGATGTTCCAGAAGAAGTTGTGAATCGGGAAAAAGAAATCTATAAGAGTCAGGCCCTTGAAACGGGAAAGCCTGAGAACGTGATCGAAAAAATCGTTGATGGCAGAATGAAAAAATTCTTCACTGAAAATTGCTTGCTCAATCAGGCTTATGTGCGTGAACCGGACTTGACCATAGAAGATCTGTTGAATGAATTGATCGCCAAAATTGGAGAAAACATTACGATCAGACGGTTTGTTCGTTATCAGACCGGCGAGTAGTAATTGGAATGATGGAATAATGGAATAGTGGGTTTTGGGAAGATGGAATAATGGGTTATTGGTAAAGTTCCGCTTAACGGGGAAGTCAAAAAAGTTAGTATGGAAAAAAACTCCTTATTAAAATCAACACTCCACCATTCCATTATTCCATGTGCGAGGCAGAAACATAAATCTTGAAAATTCCATTATGCTCAAAAGGTTTTAGAAATTCCGAGGCAAACTATTAAGGCAGCACCAGGCATATAGGTGGATAAACCCCGATATAAGCGAGTTGCCGTAAAATTGAGCGGCGAAGCCCTGATGGGAGAGCAGCTTTTCGGCATCAGTCCCGACATGATTAAATTCGTGGCCGGAGAAATTCGTTCGGTTGTCGAAATAGGGGTTGAGATCGGAATCATCGTGGGCGGTGGCAATATATTTCGCGGCATTGCAGCAAGTTCATATGGCATGGATCGAACGTCCGCCGACCATATGGGGATGCTGGCCACGGTCATCAACAGTCTGGCCCTGCAGGATGCCTTGGAAAAGCAGGGCGTGGAAACCCGGGTCCAGACCGCTATTTCGATGCATGAGGTGGCAGAGCCTTATATTATGCGGCGCGCCAACAGACATCTGGAACGGGGACGCGCCGTCATATTTGGTGCCGGAACCGGAAATCCCTATTTTACGACTGATACTGCGGCAGTTCTCCGGGCTCAGGAAATTCATGCTGAGATTCTTATAAAAGCAACTAAGGTTGACGGCCTATACGACGCGGATCCTATCATGGATAACAATGCAAAGCTGTTAAAACGAGTCGGGTATATGGAAGTTCTGGAAAAACAGCTCCGGGTCATGGATATGACTGCAATCTCCCTTGCCATGGATAATAAACTGCCCCTTACCGTTTTTAAATTAAAAACCAAAGGAAATATTAAAAAGTTTATCTGTGGCGAGGAAATCGGGACACTAATTGACTAAAATAAGTAAGAGGTCATTTACCATGATCGAATCAATTTATGACGAAACCAGAGAGAGTATGGGTAAATCAGTAACTGCTTTAAAAAACGAATTAAAACGTGTACGGACGGGACGGGCATCCTTGTCTCTTCTTGACGGGATAAAAGCTGATTATTACGGGACACCGACGCCTTTGAACCAGATGGCGACACTTGCCGTTCCCGAAAGCCGCCTGATCACGATTCAACCCTGGGATACCTCCGCTATAA
>JASFFJ010000186.1:0-11198 GCA_050124355.1 Desulfobacterales bacterium
AACCTGGTCCTCTATGCCAAGTTAGATATGATGAGCTTTGGCTAAACCGGCTCAACGGGCTAACCTAGTCAGATAAATATTCGGTGTTTTCAATTTGCCCTCATGGCCCATGCAAAAGGGCATCAAATAGAAGTATTTTGTATCGAAGAAGGTGTGTTATAGGCGGATACAGGCGATAGGCTGATAGACTTGGCTGCGGAGTTCAAAGAATTTTGGCTCTTTTTTTATGGTCAATCTTACGAGCAGCGCGCCGGCTTATCAAAACAGACAAATCAGATGAAAGTATTCCTAAAATCGACGAATCAAGAGTTATGATCTCCCACATTGTCAGAAAAAAGGAAACCGAGGCCAAAATTCTTTATAAAAATCAGCGATCTCCAGCAGAGCAAGGAACCGGCCCCTTCGAGTGACTTTCCTCATACCCCCAGCTCTGCTCAGGATCGCTGATTTTTGGAAATATAAGCCCTCAGATCCTTGTCGATCTGTGGATCGATATCCGGTTTAATATAGCTCGTCATCCGATCATCAAGAATTTCAGCGGCTTTTTCATCGATGCGCTTGTGGCCGTCTTCCTGCCAGCCGCTATAACTTTTGCGGTTGACCAAATTTGGCAGAAAAAAAGCGGTTCGGCATTGTTCCAGGGTTTTGGTCTGTGCCAGGTAATCACCGCCGATGCCCACTTGCTTGATGAAGTTGGTATCAATGGATTCTTCGTCTATATTGATTGGCATTAGCGTTTCAATGACCATCCGGCACAATTCTTCATCAATGATAAATTTTTCAAAACTCATGGCACTGTATGATCCAAGCACACCGGCGGCATGTAAAACAAAATTTGTTCCATTGCGAATGGCGGCAGTCAGGGTTAAGGCCGATTCGAAGCCGGCCTGGGCATCCGGCAAATGGGCATCCGTATTAGAACAGCCGGCACGGGCGGGCAAATCATAAAATTTCGCCATCTGGATGGTGGCGGATGTGATTCTGACCATCTCCGGCGACCCCATGGCCAGACATCCAGTTCGCATGTCCAATATCGCGGAGGTGCCGCCGACGATTACCGGTGCACCCGGGTTTACCAGCTGCGTTAAAGCGACGCCGGCCAAAATTTCAGCATTCTGCTGAGCAAGCAACCCGGCCAGGCTTATCGGCCCGGACGAGCCGGCCATCACCAATGCGCCAAAGATACAGGCCTGGTTGTAGCGCGCAAGCTCAATAATCGAGCCGGCCATTTCTGCTGTATATTGAAAGGGCGAAAGCGGTGTAATCAATGATGCCGTCACCGTCGTCTTTTTAAGTGTTTCCGGGCTGCCCCAGATGATACCGAGCAGATTGATGCAATCACGTGCCGCCTCTCTGGATAGAGGACTTCCCATAAAGGGCTTATCGCAAAAGATGATATTCGAATAAAGCATCTCCAAATGAGCGGTTTCAGGTTTCAAATCCCACGGTGACACCATCAGGAAACCGTTAACATTAATTACATCGGAGGTCTGCACCAGCTGGCAGAATCTATGGTAGTCGGCCAGGGTCGCTTCCCGTTGCAAACCGCCATTAGAGCTGATAAACGAGGCGCCGTATCCTGGAGCCAGGGCAAAATCATCTCCTCCGATCGCAACACTTTTGACAGGATCTCGGGCAACCAGCTTGAAATTTGATGGGGTTGTATCCAAGGCGCGGCGAATGTTTTTTTCAGTGAAGAAAACCGTTTTATCGTCTGTTTTGAACCCATTTGATTTAAAAAGATTTACGGCTTCATCGTCGTCAAATCGAACGCCGATAGTTTCGAGTAGGTGCATTGAGGCATCGTGAATTTTGTTTAACTCTTCATGGCTGAAAGTATGGATCCGGTCATACATTTTTAAGCTCCATGTCGGTTTTGCGACACATCAGTAGTACTGAACTTATGCCTGAATATTCTTGGGAAAAATCCTTTAAAGCGCTAATTATACGTGTTCTCCCAACACCACGTCAAATCAAAAATTAATAAAATTCAGAATTATTGACCATATTAAGTCCCGTTGAAAAGACCCTTGATATCTCTGTTGCATCAAGTTTCATGATACATCAGTAGTTCTGAATTTTATGTTGACAAATGGATCGAGTTAGTTCTAATAATTTCAAGTATTAACTGATTTCGTCATATTGTTTATGCAACATTGGGGTAAACGCACCGCTCACCTGGTTGGACCTAAGCGCCTGTCTGTTTCCAAGTTTCGTTTCCAAAGCACCATGGATGCAGTGCTGCAGGGAAATTTTTCGTCACCTAACAATTAACCAGAAAGGAGGATAACATGATGAAAAAAGTCGCCGTTGTATCATTCAGCTTGATGTTGTTGTGGGGTGTAATGTCGTTGGGCACCCATCTTCCGAATGCCGAAGCTGCCGGCAAGCATTTCGAAGGCATATCCATCGTCTTCTTTCCCGGTGGAAACGAAGGGGGATCTTTTGCCTCGGTTGTCTACCGCGGCGCCAAAGCCGCCGAGGAAGATCTGGGCTGCAACGTCGATTATGTCTGGTCTGGCTGGCTGCCGGACAAAATGGTGGCGCAATTTAAAGATGCCATCGCCAGAAAGCCGGACGGTATTGCCATAATGGGCCACCCCGGTGTTGCCGCTTATGCCCCACTGGTGGATGAAGCCATCTCCAAAGGCATCATCGTAACCAGCCAAAATACCACTTTGCCGGAGATTGAGGAGAAATACAAGGCCAAGGGCTTCGGATATGTTGGTCAGGAACTCTATCCATCCGGAATGATGCTGGGCAAAGGTGCGGCCCAAAGAGCCGGACTGAAAAAAGGTGATCGGGCCATGGTCTGGGGCCTTCTGGGTCAGGAAACCCGGGGACTCAGAACCAAGGGATGCATCGATGCACTCAAAGAGCTCGGTGTGGAAGTGGATTACATTGAAATATCAGATGCCGTCAACAGTGATGCATCGCTGGGCACACCGGTTGTGGCAAGTTACATCGCCACCCATCCGGATGTTAAACTCATTATCACCGATCACGGTGCCTTGACCGCGACCATCGGCACCTACCTGAATGCCGCCAGAAAGAAACCGGGCGATATTTATACTGCCGGATTTGATTTGAGTGCAGCGACCTCTACGGGAATTAAGGAAGGTTGGATCGGCTGTGTTCTTGATCAGCAACCCTGGCTGCAGGGCTATCTGCCGATTCTGCAGATCTGTTTAGCGAAGAAATACGGTTTTGCCGGACTGCATATCGACACAGGCGCTGCCATCATCGACAAAACGAACATTGACTTCGTTGCGCCCCTGGCCGAAAAAGGCATTCGCTAATAATTCTGCTTCGTCACAATACAGGCAATCATATATTTCGTTATATCAAAAATGCAAAAAAAACATATGTGACAAAGTCGCAATAGAACTTTAGGTGTATGGATGGCTGATATGAATTCGAATACGCCCTTGCTCTCGATGTCGAATATCTACAAGTCGTTTGGTGAAGTGGAAGTTCTCTCCGATGTCAACTTTGAGGTGGGTCGCAACGAAATTATCGGCCTCGTGGGCGACAATGGCGCCGGCAAATCGACCTTGATAAAACTGATTACCGGTGTTCATCCGCCCACGGCAGGAGAAATCTACTATAAAGGCGAAAAAATTACCCGACATTCGGTCAAACGCTCCCGGCAACTGGGTATCGAAACCGTCTATCAGGAACGAGCGCTGGCCGATCAGCAGGCCCTCTGGCGAAATGTCTTCGCCGGGCGGGAACTTACCTATCGATTTGGATTTCTTAGAGTCAATCAGCAAAAAGCAGAGACCACCCAGCTGATCCGGGAACACATGGGATTTACCTCAAAAGCCATCCATACCGATTCGATGGTATTATCCTTGTCCGGCGGTGAGAAGCAGGGCGTTGCCATCGGCCGGGCGCTTTATTTCGAGGCGGATTTGATCATTCTTGACGAACCCACGATGGGGCTGTCGCTTTCCGAAACACGAAAAGTGATCGATTTTGTGCGGCATATCAAAGAACAGGGGAAATCGGCTATTTTTATCAGCCACAACATCTACTATGTGTATCCGGTTGCAGACAGATTTGTGATCCTGGACAGGGGGCATATCGCCGGAGATTTCCTGAAGAAAGATATTTCACAGGACGAATTGGTTGACAAGATGGTTCTTCTGGCCCGCACCGGTAAGTTGAACTAGTAAACGTTCAATCAGGGGTTATCAGTGGCTACCGGAGCGGCCAGACTGAGCGAATAGAGAGCACAACATTTCACCACGGAGTTCGCAGAGAACGCCGAGAAAATCCCAGTTTAACCTCTGCGTGCTTAGCGATATCTGCGGTGAGACACATCTTGGAATGTTATCGGGCTCTATGCCAATTTAAACCTGTTAAAGGGGAAAATCGGGGTGAAAACTGCCGCAGCAAGACAGGCAAGATTGGAAATCAGCATCGCAGCGGTGCTGGCAGGCATCTTTCTGCTCTTTATCATCGGAAATCCGAAGGTCTTTACGCGCTTCGATATCTATTACTCCTTTATGTCCACCATTCCGTTTTTCGGGATCATGGCCCTGGCCATGACCCTTGTGGTGACGCTGGGCGAAATGGACCTGTCATTTCCGTCGGTGCTGGCCGTATCAGCCCTTGTGTTTGGCAAGGTATTTACTTTCACCGGGAATATCTGGCTGGCTGCATTGGTCTGCGTTCTGATCGGCCTGGCGGCCGGCGCCATAAACGCCCTGCTTATCGTACGGGTCGGGATTCCATCATTGGTGGCAACCATCGGCACCATGTTCTTTTTCCGCGGAATGGTCAACGTGATCGCACAGGGAAAGGGAATTGCGCTGGTAAAGGCCAAAGAAACCTTATTCTACTCCCTGGCAGTTGGGCGAATCGGTGGCGTCTTTCCGGCCCAGGCAGTTTGGATGTTGCTGTTGGGCGTTGGATTTTGGATACTGTTGAATCGGCACCGGTTCGGTTCTCATGTTCTTTTTGTGGGCGACAACATGGAAAGTTCCCGCATGATGGGGATCAATGTCGAACGGGTAAAAACCATCGTATTCATGCAAATGGGCTTTTTTGCGGCCTTTGCCGGAATATTATCCACCCTCGAGGTGACGTATTTCTGGCCAAGTCAGGGACAAGGGTATCTGCTGACGACCCTGGCGGCTGTTTTCATCGGGGGAACTTCTGTATTTGGCGGCATGGGGACTATTTTCGGTACGTTTGTCGGCGCTATCATCATCGGGTCCCTTGAAGCCGGGATCATTGCGATCGGACTGACCGGTTTTTGGATCCAGCTGATTTACGGATTAATTATCATGGTTTCCGTATCGATTTATGCGATCCTTTTGAAAAAAAAGTCGTAAGAATGAGGACATCCTCATGACGGTTGATAGAAATCATTATGATTACATTGTGCGCCTTGAGAATCTGCAATTGAATTATGGGAAGGTCGAGGCACTTAAAAATATTAGTTTTGAGGTCAAGAATAATGAAATTGTCGGTCTCATCGGTGACAACGGCGCCGGAAAATCATCGTTGATTAAAGTCATTACAGGGGTTGAAAAACCGACGAGAGGGAAATTATTTGTTAGGGACAAAGAAATTTCTTTTAAAGGTCATTCCGTTAAAAAAGTACATGACCTGGGTATCGAAACGGTTTACCAGACGAGCTCCCTGGGAGAAAAACAATCGTTGTGGCGAAATTTTTTTGTAGGTAGACAGATTAAAAATCGCTGGGGACTCATCGATGTACAAAAGGAAAAGGCCATTGCCCAGGAAATGCTCTTGGAAAAAATAGGATTCCGCGGTGTCGGTATAACGGTAGATTCGCCGATCAGTGAGTTATCGGGCGGAGAAAGGCAAGGTGTGGCCATTGGCAGAGCCATGTATTTTGATGCAGATTTGATTATACTGGACGAACCTACCGTTGCGCTATCCTTGAAAGAAGTTGCCAAGGTTCTCAACTTTGTCAGGGAGATCAAGGATTCGGGAAGATCCTGTATCTATATCGAACATAACATGTATCATGTCTATGAAGTATGCGATCGATTCGTTATCCTTGACCGGGGCGAGGTTGTCAATGTTCTCGAAAAGCATGAAATTTCCTTGAATCAACTCAATGAGTATCTTCTGAGCCTTTCTACTAAGAAATCGGAAGCTGTCTAACTTGCCCGGACAAGCCGGTGGTAGCGAAGCGTAAATCCCGATTTATCGGTGAAATGAGTATTGAAGATCGAATCGACAGGTCTGAAAATGCACTCAAATGACACAAATGTCATCAATGGCGCTGGGAGCGAAAAAAATCCTGAAATAAAGACCCACATCGGAAAATGGGCAAAGATCGAAGGACTTCCCATTATTCTTGTGTTTTTAGGGTTAATTGGGGTTTTTATGATCGCCGCTCCGAAAACATTTTTAAGCTATTATATCTATATGTCATTTCTTTCTACGATACCGCCGCCGCTAATATTGGGCTTGGGGCTTACCCTGATCATTGCCGGCGGTGAGATCGATTTATCCTTTCCATCCATTATCGCATTTGCGGGATTTATTTTTGCTTACCTGTTTAAAAACTATCAATGGACCTGGGCTGCGTTTATGCTGACCATCTTGGCCGGTATCATTATTGGTTTAATTAATGGTTTGATCATCACAAAAATCGGTATGCCGTCCATTATTGCAACATTGTCAACCGGATTTTTTTGGACAGGGTTGACCGTCGTTTTTTCCGGCGGGCTGTCCTACAACATTGCCGAACTTGAGAAGTTAAATATTTATGAAGCTTTTGTCCATCGCATCGGCGGTATTTTCCCGGTGCAATCGCTGTGGGCCTTGGGCCTGACCGTTATATTATGGTTTGTTTTGAATAGGAGCGCCTTCGGAGAACACATTTTATTCATGGGCGATAACTTGCAAGTTGCCAAAGTGGTCGGCATTAACGTAGATAGAACTAAAATTGTATTATTTGTCTTGATGGGGGCGCTTTCGGCATTTGCCGGCCTTTTATTGACCATTGAGAATACCACCTTTTGGGCGACCCAGGGAAGCGGTTTCCTTTTAATCGTAATGGCCGCGGTGTTCATCGGCGGGACCTCCATTTTCGGTGGTCAGGGAGTCATTGTGGGCACTTTTTTCGGTTCCTTTATCGTGGGATCTATTGAAGCAGGTATTGTGGCCACTGGAATCCAGGGTTTTTATACGCGCTTGGTTGTCGGACTGGTTCTGCTTATCGCCATCAGCTTCCATTTATTTATGGAAAAACCTGACAAGCGGGCAACTATAGTTAATTTCTTTAAATTTAATAAGTAACAAGTAAAGGAGGTTAAAATGAAATTTTCTTTCAAGGTACTGGGCATTTTTATTCTTTCAATCGTCTTTTTTTGGGGATTTAACGCTGATGACGCCTCTGCCGAACTTTTGGGTGATGGCATGACCATCTATTTTCAAATGGGAGGAGACCCCGGCGGTGCCGCAACGCTTCCCCGAACCAATGGTGCCCGGGACGCCGCCAAGGCTTTTGGCGTAAAACTTGTGGAACAATATTCAGGCTGGCAGCAGGAGCTAATGATCAAACAGATGAAGGAGGCCATGGCGGCAAATCCGGATGGGATTTCCATTATGGGACACCCGGGTGAAGGGGCCTTTGCAAGGCTGGTAAAAGAAGCAAGAGGTAGAGGCATTGTTGTTACCACCGGAAATACACCCTTGCCCGGACTTCAAGCAACCTATGGGGCCGGTGGCTTTGGCTATGCGGGTGTTGTTCTCTATGAAGGTGGTAAAATTACAGCCCAGGAAATGATTAGCAAGGGCGGCTTGAATAAAGGGGATAAGGTTCTCGTTTACGGTCTGCTTTCCCAGGGGCCGCGGGGTGAAAGTACCCGCGGAATGAAAGATACCCTGGATGCGGCTGGTATGACGGTAGACTACCTTGAAATTAGCAATGAAGTAAACCGTGACTTTACCCTTTGCGCACCGATTATCACCGCCTATCTGGCGAAGAATTCAGATTTAAAAGCGATTGGGACACAGCATGGTGGCATCACTGCTACCCTGCCACGTGTATTGAAAAATGCAGGCAAGAAACCCGGAGATATCATTATCGGTGGCATCGATTTGGCACCGGCAACGATTACGGGGTTGGAGGAAGGCTATATCACGGCTGCTCTGGATCAGCAGCTATATCTGCAGGGATTTCTTCCGGTGGTGCAGATTGTTCTGTCAAAAAAATACGGGTTTGCCGGCCTGACGACCAATACGGGAGCTGGGGTGGTAACGCCTGAGACAATTGGTGCGTTGGTACCATTGATCAAAGCTGGCATTCGATAAATCTTTCAATACATTGGTTAAACCGTTCAACGTTCACAGTTCCCGGTTAAATTACACTAACTGGTCTCTACCTATGGCATTGGACACCAGTCGGGCCGAATTCCATGTTTCACCCAACGGGTGAGAAGAGCACGTCCAAATAATGCAATATAAAATTATGGAAATCATCATTATTATAACCTTTTAACTCTGAACCCAGAACCTGGAACCAATTTTATTTCAGGAGAAACCAATGAACCATCGTGAGCGTGTGCAAACCGCACTTGCCCATGAAGTGCCCGACCGGTGTCCCATGCAGGTGAGCTTCACGCCTGAATTTGCCAGACGTCTTCAACATATCTACCCAATTACAAAAACCCTACATAATCCCCACGGAGGCGGCAATACGTATGAATTGGAGCGGGCGCTCGATGAAGATATGCTGCTGACCTCAGTTGGATGGGCCAATTCGTATTATGCCTCTGATGAAGATACCTATGTGGATGAATGGCAGGTGGAATTTCGAAACGTCAGGTACCAAACAAAATTTGGCATTGGACATTACACTGAGATGGTGGGTCATCCGCTGGCAGAGGATGATGCCATCGATTCCTATCAACCGCCCGATCCCAACCGCCCTGAATTGTATACCGAATCTGAATGGATGATCGATCAGTTTCAAAAAGACTATTGGATCGTTGGGGTTACCGTTACGACCATGTTTGAAACTGCCTGGGCGTTGAGAGGATATGAAAGAACCTTGATGGATCTAGCCCTCGATCATGATTATGTCAAGAAATTGTTTGAAATTCCCTTTACCTATCATCTCACCGCAGCAAAAAAACTGGTTGAGTTAGGTGTAGATATGATCTGGATCGGAGACGATGTGGGCTGTCAAGATCAGATGTTGATTTCTCCGGATACCTGGCGTCTGCTTTTCAAGCCATATATGGCAACCTTTATCTCCTCTCTGAAGGACATCAATCCGGACGTGAAAATAGCCTATCATTCAGACGGTGTCATCAACCAAATCATTCCTGATCTGATCGATATCGGTCTGGATGTATTGAATCCGATTCAACCCCAGTGCATGGATCCTGCGCGGATAAAAAAACAATATGGTGCCAATTTATGTTTTTGGGGCACCATTGATGAGCAGCATACCTTACCCTTCGGCGCTCCTGAAGATGTAAAAAATGAAGTCATTACTCGGTTAAAAACCATCGGGAACGGTGGCGGATTGATCATCGGCCCCACCCACCATATTCAACTTGATACGCCGCTTGAAAACTTCCAGGCGATGGTAAATACCATTGTGAATACACCCTATAGCTCATTGTAAGGAGACGTAATGAATCCAAGGGAAAGAGTCCTGCTGGCGCTCAATCATAAAGAGCCGGATCGAATTGCCATTGATTTGGGAGGCAGCATCTGTTCTTCAATTCACAAAAAATCATATGTTGAATTAAAAAAGTATTTAGGGATGGAAGTAAAGGAAATCAAAATGGCTGACTATGTCCAGCAATTACCTTACCTGGATGAGGGCCTTTTGGAACATTTTGGGGTAGACTTTCGAATGGTTCAACTGCCGGCGGCAACCGTGCCTGATCTGGAAATATTCGAGGATGGGGATTATTGGGCTTTCATCGATCGCTGGGGGTCAAAGCTGCATATGCCCAAGGAAGGAGGCTTGTATTTTGACTGGGTTGAATTTCCCATCAAAGAGACTTCCATGGCCGCATTGGAACGATACCAATGGCCGAGACCCGATGCTCCCGATCATGTCGATCAATTGCAATTGCAGGCCAAAAATCTATATGAGAACACAGACTATGCCCTGGTCGGCAGCGGTGTTATCGGCGGTGGGATTTTTGAACAACCCGCCCGGACCATGGGGCTTGAGAATTTTCTGGTGTCTTTGGTGGCCGATCCTATATTTGCAGATCGGTTTATGGAACAGGTTACGGAGATCTATATTGAATCTTGCAACACCTATCTGGATCAGATCGGCAGTTACCTTCAGGTGTTTACCTATTGGGATGATGTCAACAGCCAAGATGGCTGGCTAATCTCCCCGCATATTTATCGTAAAATGATCAAGCCAAAACAACGACGATTGGTAGACGCCATCAAGAAAAAAACCGATGCCAAATTGTACTACCATGGATGCGGGGCGGCGTTTGATTTAATCCCCGATTTGATTGAGATTGGATTTGATATCATCAACCCTGTGCAGGTGTCTGCTGCGGGTATGGAAACGCAGGTGTTGAAAAAGACATATGGCAAAGATATCGTCTTCTGGGGCGGTGGGGTGGATACGCAGAGGATATTACCCTTTGGTACACCCGCAGAAGTTGCCGAAGAAGTCAAACGGCGTATCGATGATTTAGCGCCCCAAGGCGGGTTTGTGTTTGCGGCGGTCCATAACATCCAGGCCGATGTTCCCCCGGAAAATATTGTGGCCGCCTTTGAAACCGCCCTTGAATATGGGAAATATTAAATAGATCTTTGATAGAGTGATGGCATTCCATTTGTAACAAGATGCACATAAACTTAAGTTAGGTTACCCTTTTGTTCCTCGGATTTGGTTTCAGGTGTCAGGTTTCAGAAAGGCTAAACGCAATAGCATCTCCTGAACACTGACACCCGGAACCTTACGCTCAAAAAGAGGATAAAAATGGGATAAAAGTTATAGTGGCCTCGTTATAAATATTTTACACTACCTCAGTTTTGAGTCCACGGGAAGAAAGGAAAAATGCCCAAACGCGAAATAATAAGATCCGTATTAGATGGAAATCGTCCACCCTATGTCCCTTGGAATATCGGTTTGACCAAAGAAGCAAGGGAAAAGCTTGAGCATCATTTCAATAATTCAGATCTGGAGATGGTGCTCGATAATCACTTTCTCAGGCTGG
>JASFFJ010000187.1:0-11190 GCA_050124355.1 Desulfobacterales bacterium
GGACAAGCTTTCGGGCATGCTTCGCCGGCGCCTGATCCACGGCAGTCGGCGCAGTCGTAACCTGCAACACGGATAAACCCCCATGACGCTTAACGGAGCTATTCATGATTGTAAAAGATCTGACAAAACATTTCGGAACTGTAACAGCGGTTCATTCGGTCTCTTTTTCCATTGAAAAGCCGCAGATGGTCGGTGTGATCGGCCCGTCCGGCGCCGGAAAATCCACCATGCTGCGGATGATCAACCGGTTGACCGAGGCCAGCAAAGGCAGTATCCAGGTAAACGGACAGAATATACTTCATCTCAAAGGTAAGGAAAAAAGGCGTTGGCAGCGGGATTGCGCCATGATTTTCCAGCAGTTCAACCTGGTTCCCCGCCTGGATGTCGTCACCAATGTCCTTTTGGGCCGATTAAACGGCCACAGCACCCTGAGAAGCCTTTTCAGTATTTTCGGTAAATCACTGGTGGATGAGGCCCTGGCAGCCCTTGAACGACTCGGCATCGCAGACCAGGCGCTGCAGCGGGCCGAAACCCTGTCCGGTGGCCAGCAGCAGCGGGTGGCCATTGCCCGGGCGCTCATGCAGAAACCCAAAATGGTCCTGGCGGATGAACCGATTGCCTCGCTTGACCCTTTAAGCGCTGAAAAAGTGATGACGTCGCTGCGGGAAATCCGCGTTCGGGACCAACTCACCGTGATCTGCAACCTCCACACCCTGGATACGGCCCGCACCTATTGTGACCGGGTCATCGGCATGCACGAAGGCCGCATCGTGTTCGATGATGAGCCCTCCAAACTGACCCCCGAAGTGGTGCGGGATGTTTACGGCGCTGACCAGGAATTGGACGAATCCGTGACTTCCACCTCGCTCGCCAATCAGGAGCTAGAAGATGATTCGGCTCCTGTTAAAATCCAATTGGCATCCTGACAACAACGTGTAAGTCCAAGACCTGGCCTAACGCCTTTAGTGCATGGATGGCTAAGGGTTGGCGCACAATAAAAATCGCTGGAACACCAGTGTCTCTAGTGAGAATGGTTATGGATCAGCAACGTTCCCAGATCCTGCACCAAAAAAATTCAAAAGTGTTTTCCATTTTATTCGTCGTAAATTATTAGCAACCGCCACAAAAAAACTGGTTTTGCTACAAAAAGAGCGATATCATCGCATTCTTTGGCCAACAATACTTGCATCATTGGTAAATGGCAAAATGTTCAAGTATTTTGATGGAATTCATAAAGCTCGAAAAATTCAGGGTAAATTTCGATCAGAGTAACTTTTAATTTACAAATATTGGGTTCATCAACTACTTAGGGTAAGGGTCCAGACAGGTGTATTCCCCCGTTGGAAGTCAGAATATCGGAAAAATTGACTTTCAGCTCTCTAACCGCATTTTTATTAATCTTCGATTTCAAACGAATCAATATAATCAATCCTAAATACCGCCATATAACCATTTATCATCATTTCAAGACAGTTCACTGCGCGTTGATGCTTTCTGTTTGACACGTCGTACATAGGACAATTATACTTCCAAATAATAAATAAAAGAATACAACTTCTAATGCATATTCGGACGGTGTTTTGGATCGTACGACCCACCTCATCATAGTCGTTTTGCTTACCGTATTCCTGATTGCCATTGGGACAGCCGGGTATGTGGTGATAGAGGATTGGACGATTTTGGATTCGCTTTACATGACGGTGATCACCTTATCCACGATCGGCTATGGTGAAGTCAATCCAGTCAGTCAACCAGGACGACTTTTCACATTGATTCTAATTGTGATGGGGGTTGGTTTTTTTCTCTATGTTATCGGTAACGTGGTACAATTTCTGGTGGAAGGACGCATCAGGCTTGTTTTAGGGAGGCACAAATTGGGCAAGCAAATAAACCAGTTAAATAATCATTATATTATCTGCGGATATGGCAGGATGGGACGGGCGTTTTGCAGATACCTTATTCAGAAAGATCTTAAGTTTGTAGTTATCGAGAAAAATGAAGATCGCATCCCGGTTATGAATACTGACCATGTCCTTTATATCTCCGGTGAAGCAACGATAGAGGAGAATCTGCTTAAAGCTGGAATCAAACGTGCGTCAAATCTAATCGCTACACTTGGCACGGACGCTGACAACGTCCTCCTCGTCCTGCTGGCCAAAGGGTTGCATCCTAAAGTTCACGTTGTGGCCAGAACAAGCCAAAACGCAGCTAAAAAGCCACTATATACTGCCGGTGCGGACGTTGTTGTGTCGCCGTTTGATATCGGAGCCAGAAGAATGGCACATGCGATTCTGCGTCCGAATGTCATCCGTTTCCTCGAATATGCTTTTGCAGATGAAAGCACAGACATTCATATTGAGGAAATTCCGGTTGCAGCATCTTCGAAGCTTGTCGATGTCACCTTACAAGAATCGGGGATACGAAAAAAATATAATCTCATCATTTTATCCATTATCAAAAAGGATGGTGATATGGTCTTTAATCCAACTGCAAGCACCCCAATCGAGGCAGACCAAAAGATCATCGCAGTTGGAAGTATTAAAGGCTTGAGGAAACTGGAGGAAATCTTAAATCCTTAGAAACGGTTCCCAAATCATGACAATGGACACTAAGTAAAAATATCCTCTGCCATCCTCCCCCGAGGTTACTCTTTCTTGAATTGTTCGACACCAAATTGCAGATTTGTAGACGTAACTCTAGGGACCAAAGTTTCAAAGGTCTAACGCCTGCAAATGATGAAGAAAATTCAGATACGTTTTACTCTATCAAAAAGACATACAATCTTTAGAGATATTTGGTTTTTGTCGGTGTATCACAACGTTGTCTTCGGCGGCAGGCCCATGCACTGAACTGGAGGTATTTTAAATGAATTTAACACCAATTCCATATTGTCCTCTAGATTTATCTTTGGATAATAGCATGCACCAATATACTTTGGCACTGTAACTTTTAGGCGAACCTTTGAAGGGTGGCGTTTCAAACTGGATATCAATTATATCCCCTGGGTTGAAAGCACATTCTGCCTCAAAATACATGCCATTGCAGCTCATGTTATTTAGTTTGGCGTAGCAATGCGTTCCTGAAGTCATGTCCTTAATGAGCGCAGAACCTAAATAAGTTAAGTGGTCACCTTTTCTATTTTCAAGATCATATTCCATGAACGAAACATTCCTCAAATTTATCAGGGTAGCAATCAAACGCTCTTAGATCAGATAGCACGGAACCGTGGATTTTACTGATTGAAGCAACTTTATTTTTTGCCATATCTTTTCAATTGAACCAATAAAGAAATGGGTAACTCCGGCGGTGCTCCAGAATTACCCCAGTCCGGGAAGAAGCAGAATGTAGCAGGCACCCTGCCATGACATGGGAAGCAAAACATTAATGCAGTTAAAAATACCATCAAAAAAAGCTGCATTGCCGGTCTACATTTCCAACCATAAACGTTTTGCATTAGGCATTAATTTCAAACAGGTTAAAAGTTGGTTCGGCTGGAAAAACAAAAAGGGCGACTCCGCCAGTCTAATCGGGGCCTTTAATAGCTTCACAACCATTTGGTGGCTCAAGTCAATGTACCCTGATCGAGAAAGGAGGCAAAATGCATCAAGGCTTGTCCCCGAGCCACCACGTTAAGCGTAAAGATGAGAAGCCAGATACCCATTATCCGGCATTCCTTTACTAGGAGACAAAAGGATGCGAATAGTTACACCGGGTAACACCGTTTACCTCCCAGATTTGTAAACCCGTCAGTTTCAGCGATGTGATTAGACTCTTGTTAAGACGGCAATGGTTTTATCCTGTCCACTGATATGATCCAGACAAAATTACCTACAAAGAACTGCTGGAGGCATTCTGGCGGCATGTGGACCCCACCGATGCCGGCGGGCAGTTTGTTGATCGCGGCTCCCAGTATCGACCTGCGATTTTTTACCATGACGAAGAGCAAAAGCGTATTGCGGAAGCATCCAGGGCTGGGCTGGAAAAATCCGGCCGGTTCAACAAACCGATTGCCACCGAAATTGTCCCGTTAACAGAATTTTACACGGCCGAGGAATATCACCAGGATTATTACAAAAAAAATCCCTTGCGATACAAATTTTACCGCTACGGCTCGGGCCGCGATCAATTTCTGAAGACCACTTGGGGTGATGAGACCAACGCGTCTGCCCGCACGATGACATCTGAATTTTCCAATCTTTTTGAAGCAGCACAAACAGCGACCTAACTGTCTTTGAAATGAACTAAGGGAATCCGTACCAACGGATTCCCTTAGTCTGATGAATTCTGAATTATCTTTACAACAGCCATCGTTCGATATTTAATTTTAATCCGGCTGAGTCGGTGCGAAGCGTGAGCAGTTGGCTTGCGGTACTTTACGCCTTTGTTCCTTATTTTATGAGGCGTTGACGTTAGGTTAGGCGAGCAACTCGTCTGTGTCTCCGACGAATTCCAAAGCAAGTAGCGTCTGATCATCCTTCACCAACGCCGACCTCCGAAAACCGTTCAATTCCCTTACAATTTTGGCGAGCATTTCATCCAACGGCATATCAAGGTATCTTCGAAACGCTCGAACAAGTCTTGCGGTTCCGAACATTTCTCCCTCAACATTGAATTGTTCCGCAATACCATCAGAGAAGACTAGAAATCGTTTGCCGTGTTCTACCATGACGATTCGTGACTCGGGCCATGGTTGCACCTCATCGACCAAGCCCACGGGTGGTCCTCTATCGATATAGATTTGACCTGTGCGAGAAAAAATTGGGCTGTGATGTCCGAAATTGCCGCAGGTCAGCTGCTGTCCGCTTTGGTCGAATCGAAAGAAAAGGCCCGTGGCAAAAATAACGTCGTTTGCAGCAAGTTTGGTCAATGCCCGATTAAGAATTGACACCACGGAACTGGGTCCCGCATCGGCGTCGGTAACTTCGTCGAGGATTATCGCAATCTGGGTCGCATATTGACCAGCGGCTGCTCCATGCCCCATAACGTCGGCATGAGTCAAGTGAGCATCACCCTGGGGAAATTCCCTATGCCAAAGTAGATCGCCTCCAACGTCTTCGAGGGGTAGGAGGATGTCAAAGACAGATGTGCGCTGCAATATCAGTCTTGATATCTCAATATCGTGACGCATTAATTCAATTCTTTTCTAACGAAAACCTAACATCCCGTTAAAATGTGTTGATTAAAAATGAATATCATACAAAATGAAGTGTGTGTTATGTTCCTGATCAGCATATAATTATGAGAGATTAAGGGTGGTCCCAAAAAATTTAAATTGTGGCCCTTGCGCCAGAAAGGGGCAAGAGTCGCCCTTCTCTATCCCTGGATGAAGGCTAATACATCGGTGTTGAACTGTTCGGCCTGGAGCTGAGCAAGGCCGTGGCCGCCGCCCTCGTATACCTTGAATGTCGCGTTCTTTACGATTTCCGCTGCGCGATGGGCTGAAGCCTCGATTGGTACAATCTGGTCATCATCGCCATGCACAATCAAAGTGGGACGATCGATCGCCTTCAGGTCAGCGGTATAGTCAACCTCCGAAAATTCCCGGATACAGTCGGACTGTCCCTTTACACCGCCGGACATTCCCTGCAGCCAGAAACTGTATCTGAAGCCGGCGTTGTCTTCCACACCTTCGCGATTGAAGCCGTAAAACGGTACGGTTAAGTCGCGAAAGAACTGCGAACGGTTTAGCGCAGTACCGGTTCTGATATTGTCAAAAACCGCCATCGATGTACCGTTTGGATTGTCGTCCGTCTTGAGCATCAACGGCGGTACGGCGCCCACCAAAACAACTTTAGCTACCCGGTCGTTGCCATGGCGGCCGATGTAGTGTGAGACTTCGCCGCCCCCGGTCGAGTGACCGATCAAAATCACATCGCGCAGGTCGAGGTGGCCAATCAACTCTGCCAGATCGTCGGCATAACGATTCATGTTGTTGCCGTCCCAAGGTTGAGCTGAACGTCCGTGCCCACGCCGATCATGGGCAATGACACGGTAGCCCTGCTGACCGAAGAACAGCATTTGCGCGTCCCAGGCATCAGCAGAAAGCGGCCAGCCGTGGGATAAGACGATCGGTTGTCCCGAACCCCAATCTTTATAGAAAATTTCGGTTCCATCGGTAGTAGTAAATATTGCCATCTTATTTCTCCTTTTTACGAATTTTGGCTAGTCACGCCGAACTGACGAAAAAGACTAAAAATGATGACCCCCATCAATTGCCAAAACGGCAGGCGGCAGATCAAAACCAGTTGTGGTTTAAGTGAGTTATACATGTGCTGTCTTTCTTAAAATCGCATAAGATTACAATATTGCGGATTTATGCAGTGTCAATCCTTTGCGATAAACTCTTGCACGATATAGATTAATGATAAGTAGACAGAAATGATTGACAGTGACAAATCACACCATAAGCGTGAAATGGCTGATATTTTATGCATTTTGATCTATGAGGCTGGACACGCCTTCCCCACATCTTGTGGTTGTTCGGAATTCAGGATTGGTGGTGATTACAAGACAGGAAATGAATATATATAATAAATCGGTCAAATGGTGATAAATCGGTCAAATGGTGATTGATAATATCCAGAAATCAGGAGCGGAGAAATTGGGTCCTAAATTAGAGGTTCTCCTTGCAAAATGATTTTAAGAACATATTTGTATATGGAATACAGTAGATCCTTTTAAATTTGACTGACCATATCAAGCTTGATTTAGTTCCCATGGAATAAGCTTTATGATGTAACCTTTTGGTCTCTTTTACCGACTTAAGTTATAGTTCGTCTTAATAACCGGTTTTTGGATGATCATTCGGCACACTTTGTGGCATAACGTACAAATAACAACTAATAAGGAGACAATCGATGAAAAACTGGATTAAATCAAAATCAATTTGGATCGGGTTTGCGGTGCTTGTTTTGACAGGTGGAATTTGCAGCGTCGCTATCGGCGGTGGCTTCGGCCCTATGGGTTCAGGTCACGGTTTCGGTCCGCACATGCTCAAGGAACTCAATCTAACCGATGCGCAAAAGGCATCCGTGCTTCAACTGCTGGACGATTACTCCGGCAAGATAGATGCTCAGATTGCCGACATCCGCGCGGCTCACCGGGATTTTAAGGACACACTCCAGTCAGGACCATTTGATGAAGCCCGTGTTCGGCTATCTTTTCAGGATAAGATCGTACCGGTTCTTAGCGATGGAGCAGTGTTAAGGGCCGATATTGACGATCAGTTCCGTGCCATACTCACCGATTCCCAAATCGAACACCTAAACGAGATGCGAGCCGAAAGGTCCGGTCGAATGGCAGATGTTATGGAATTTAGAACGAAAATGATTCGCACATGGTTGGATTAATTGTCCTTATGGAATCATTCAACTAAAAAGAGATTGCGGACCATTCGGCCCAATGTTATGGCTGGATTGTCCGCTATTTGTCAGCCTCAAACCTAATTACTCAAGCGGCGCCCATGTCAGGGATGGACGAAATATGTATCGACGGGATAGCAGATGAGCAAATTATCCAATGGGTAGTCGACGGTGACCGTGAGGCCTTTGCGCATCTTATCGAGCGCTACGGGAGTTTGGTATCCACCATCGTAAAACGTCATATACCCCCTGATCGGATTGAAGATGTGGCCCAGGAAATTTTTATCACTGCATACCAATCGCTTTCAAAAATTAAAAAACCCAATCGTTTTAAACAGTGGATCTCTACCATTGCCGTGCGCAGATGTTATGAATTTTGGCGCGTTCACTATCGAAACGCAGAAGTTACGGTGAGCTCCCTTGATGACTATCACCGTGATATGCTCGAAAGGGCAATGACCAGCAATTCCGATGATGCATGGAACATATTTGGGCAGCAGGAAGAAGCCCGCGAGATTCTCGATTGGGCGCTTGGCCATCTCGGCCCAAAGGACCGAATGGTGGTTGAACTAGTTCACTTGGAGGAGCTGCCGGTCCGAAAAGCGGCCGCGCTGTTGGGCTTTAGTGTGGCCAATGTTAAGGTGCGCGCCTTTCGGTCCCGAAAAAAGCTACATAAATTGTTGCTGGAAAGTGGGTTACGGAGATGAAAACAAATAACGATACCCGACGCAATCGGCTGGATAAACTGCTCAGGTCCGCCTATGCTGGCAAGATGAAGATACCCGTAGCGTCTCAATGGCAACAGCAGACAATGCTGCACATACGCTTGCTTGAAGATTTAGTTGGGCCGAGCTATGCTTTACTCATGGAACGTATGCTGTGGCGTATGGCACCGGCGGTTTTGGTTCTGACCATGGTGGCGGGTACTGTTTTGGCCAGCATCGGCATCACGCCGGAATATGATCTTTACCAAGCCTTCGTTTTTGGGATCTCTCCATGGGATTTGCTAGAAATTTTTTCCATATAAGGAGAAGCGGTGCAGAAAATAAAGATATCCATCGGGATCGGACTTTTGTTCATTTTTGGCGTTTTGGTTGGGATTTTGGGAACCGGTATGTATATCAAAGCTAAACACCCCTTGCTGAAAGACAGCCCCAATGAACGCAAGGCCTTTATCTTAAAGCGCCTTAACCGGGAACTTAAACTTAGCGATATTCAAAAACAGCGGGTGAGCGAAATTGTCGACCGTATGCAGGAGCATATTTTGAATAGGTTTAAGCAGCATCAATCGGAGATCGCCGGCGTTATTGAAAATGGGTTTAACCAAATAAAACAGGAACTGAATCCTGACCAGCAAGAGAAATTTAAGCGCTTAAAACATAAATTAGATCATCGTCGTCGGCAATTGGAGCACCATCTTTTTAAAGACAAGGCTCTACAAGAAGACCGCAGACCAGAACAATAGATTTCGAGCCAATTACTCTCTATTTTTCAACCAAAACGCCAGTATTTAGAATTATTTATTATTTCAGATAGAAAAGCGATATCATCGAGGTTTTCACTAATATCATCCGGTTTGAGGATTATATTCAAGCATAATTTTTACCTTAAAAATTTTATAAATTTCCGGACCGAACTGGGCAGTTCTTATCGTGGAGTTTGGACTGCACTTTCAAATCCACTAAAAACTAAATCGTGATAATTAGGTTGGCTGGACAAATCTAAAATCCACGGCCATTGTAGGTTTCCCCCGACTAATCCACATTCTGTCGGAAGTTTTCATAGCTGCTCCCACAGTCATCGAGCACCCCAAAATATTGTACATTACATCAACCAACCCCTAATTTATACGCTGAATATAACCGAGCGGAAATAGCCGCAGACCGTGGATAAATAGATGTAATTTTATCCAGATTTCTAATTGATATCTCAGGTACAAAAATTAGCTCGGCGACGCAAATAGGTTGGAGTTACCTGTATCACACGATCTAACAGATTTGACAGAAGCCACTTAGTCCTGGGGGCTTCGTAACCATTTGAACACAAAAATGCCGGGTTTGAATCGGCTGCATCGTTCTTTGAAAATTTGTGTTGGTAACGCCGGGATAAGGCGCGGCGCACGCCGTCGCCTGCATCCACTCGTTGGGCACTGGTTTCGTCAATATCCGCCGAGGACATCCTCATGGAAGACTAGGATACGCCGTATCGCAAGCTCTGCATTAAAAATTCGTTAGCAATGATCCGAAGTAATGCGCTTAAATGGTTACCCTACTTGATATCATCCGCATTGCCTGAAAAACATTTGCTTTTGAACAGAAATGGGTTAAGTGTGATAACACCGCGTTGAAATTGAGACAAACTTTAGCGCTGTGTATAATTCTCTCCAGAAAGAAAAAGAGCACATGAAGTCATTGGAGTATATGGAAGTAAAAAACCATTTGATGAACGTCATCGACAGCGGCCAATTGGCTCCTCTCTGTAAGTTGCCCTCCGAAAAGGTATTATGCGAAAAATTCGGCATTAACCGTCACGGATTTATGGGGCTCATAATCAAAAAAGGTAAGTGAATTTTGTAGACACCTTAAAATTTAAAGTTCTTTTGCTTGATTGTTATGATTACTCGATATATGCTTAAATTTGATGGTATTTAAGTATCATGCAAGTATTGTTGAGTTCTAAAGGAAGGTAAATGTGGAACGAGATGCGTTCATAGCCCCTTCGATGGACTTTGAGCCTATCGCGGTAGTTTATTATGCCGATCCGCATAAGACGCGATGATAAATCAAGCCAATAGATAAAAATAAATGACATTGCTGGTTTCATAGGCCACTTCATCACTGCACCATTTTCGTTTTGGGTGGGTTGAAAAACGGAATGTCGAGTTTTATGCGGATCAAACTAATATTGTTATACGAAATTCAGGTTATCAATGGTAATTGAACAGTGGCACAAAAACGGGGGATCATCACTTTACAGCTAATGGTTATAATGACCAATTGGCGTCATTTCATAATTTTAGTCGTGCCAATAACACCCTCTTTGTATTTTCTATCAGAATAATGGAGTATTCAACTATGAAACGCGTTATGTTCTATTCACTAATTTTAGTAACAATATTATTTTTTATACCAGAAGCTAAAGCAAAAGAAGTAAATAAAAGCATGGATCGGCAAGAAAGTCTCATATTTGACTTCAAGAATGCAGACGAAATTGAATATTGGCGGATTGTGAATGATGGCGTTATGGGTGGGCTATCAAAAAGCAAAATCGTCTATAGCGATAGCAGCACAGCCATTTTTAAAGGAATCGTTTCTTTGGAAAATAATGGTGGTTTTGCATCAACACGTACGATACCTCGTTCGTATGAATTGGGTGGCCATAATGGGATTCTACTTCGAGTAAAAGGAGATGGAAAAAAGTATCAATTTCGGCTGCGAACAAATGATCGCTTCGATGGGGTATCATATCGATATCAGTTCGCAACAGAGTTAAATACTTGGATGATAATTGACATTCCATTCCATGAGTGTGTACCGGTTTTCAGAGGGCGTATTCTTGAAGACGTAGAGCTTATTGTTCCTGAAAAAATTCAGCAAATAGGTTTCTTAATAGCCGATAAACAAGCGGGGATATTCCAACTTGAAATTGATTGGATTAAAGCATATAAAAAGTAGTAAGAGTATTTCCCCCCTTGGCGAACAGTAATCAAGCAAGCCAAAGACATTGCAACTTATATTTTGGTATAACAAAAAGTGTGCCCGAGCAGTACAGCTTTACTTTTGCATCAATTAAGGTGAGCATACAAGCTTGAATTTAGCATCGGGAAAGC
>JASFFJ010000188.1:0-11163 GCA_050124355.1 Desulfobacterales bacterium
CCAATGAGAATCCACTGGGCCCCTCACCCCTGGCGGTGAAGGCTGTCCAAGATGGCCTTGAAAACATGCATCGGTATCCCAATGGGGGAAGTTATGAATTGATCGGACGTCTTTCCAGTCGCTTGAAACTAAAGCGCGAAAACATCGTCCTTGGTAATGGGTCCGATGATATTATCGCCCTGCTGGCCCAGATCCTGCTGCGGGCCGGCGATGAGGCCATCCTGCCCCTGCCTTCATTTTTATTCTTTGATATCGTGATCCGCGGTCGCGGCGCAATACCGGTGGGGGTGCCTTTGAAATCTCATTCGACCGACCTGGAGGGGATGCTGGCGCGTGTCAATCCCAAAACACGCCTGATTTTTTTGAACAATCCCCATAATCCCACGGGATCCCTGATTTCAAGAGAATCGCTCGAAACCTTTATCGCAGCGCTGCCGGCCGATATCGTTTTGGTCATTGATGAAGCTTATTTTGAATTTGTAAAAGATCGCAGTTGCCCTTCCAGTGTTGATTACCTGCAATCCGACAAAATTGTAGTGGGACTGCGGACATTTTCCAAAGCCTATGGTTTAGCCGGTCTTCGTGTGGGATACGGGCTGATGCCATTTTTTTTAGCTGATCTTCTCAACCGGGTCCGGCAACCTTTCAATGTAAATTCACTCGCCCTGTCGGGGGCCATCGCGGCCCTCGAAGATGAGGATTTTCTGACCGAAACCGTTGCGCTGGTTCATGACGAATTGAATTTTTTGTACGCAGGGTTAGACGATCTGGCGGTCGAGTATCTGGAATCCCAGGCCAATTTCTGTCTCATTCGCGTCGCAAAGAACGCCGATGAGGTTTTCGAGGATCTCCTCAAGCAGGGTGTCATCGTACGATCGATGAGCTCATACGGGTATTCGGACTGCATTCGGGTAAGTGTTGGTCGCCATCATGAAAATGTGCGGCTGTTGGAAGCGCTGGAGGTCGTGCTACGGAAATAGGGCAGAGGACAGAGGGCAGAAGGGTTTGAAGGCGGAAATGAAAAGAAGCTCAAGGCTCAAGACGGAAAGCAATAGGGTTAAGGAATAAGGATTATGGATTAAGGGAGGCTTCGGCCGTTAGAGGGAGGAAGATGGACGATGGACGATGGACGAAAAGAAAACATATAAAATCAGAACCGTGAGAGATCTGAAAGTTTATCGCAAGGCCTTCGATTGCGCTATGGAGATTTTTGAAATTCATTGCAAATATATCGATGATGAGACCTTCCAAAGGCTTGATGACAATTACGAGCACATATTCGCCATGCTAAACGTAATGGAAAATAAAGTTGACTCATTCTGTCGTCCTGCTTACTAGCGAAGCGGTCTTCCCTCTTCCATCGGTCTTCCGTAAACCTTTAACAAAAGCGAAGCGTTCATGCAACAGCCGGAGGCTAATAGATCCATGGACAAACTACTGATCACAATCGATGGGCCCGCGGGTGCCGGCAAAACGACGGTGAGCCGCGCCTTGGCAGATCGATTGGGATATCGATATATCGATACCGGCGCACTCTACCGGGCCGTGGCGTTGGCGGCTAAAAGCCGAGGGACAAATACCGAAAATGACGCTGAACTCAAAGGCCTTTGTGCCGAACTCGAGCTGGCATTTGTCACAGTAGAAACGGAGTTGCGTCTTCTTTTAAATGGGGAGGATATCACCGATCAAATTCGCACCGCAGAAATCACCATGCTGGCGTCGGCTATTTCAGCCAGGCCGGTTGTGAGGAAATATCTGCTGGATTTACAAAGGCATCTGGGGAAAGAAAAGGCCGCCGTGTTTGAGGGACGAGACATGGGAACCGTTGTGTTTCCAGACGCCGATCTGAAATTTTTTCTAAATGCAACCACCCGAACGAGGGCGCTGAGACGTTATGATGAAATAAAATCCCAATCCACCCAAACCCTGGAGGAGGTCGATCAGGATATTCAGCGTCGGGATCACAACGACAGCACCCGGGAGTTGGCACCCCTGAAACCGGCGCAGGATGCCATCGTGATCGATTCCACCGACTTGAGCGTTGCAGAGGTGGTTGAATTGATGGTAACCCATATCGTTGATTCACGGTAATGGGCAGGTTGAACCCAAAATTCACAGAAATTATAAAAATAGAAAATTAATTATTGCTTTTTTCGATAATTCTGTTAAAAGTATCCGATTAACCTTACGTACAGGGTGAAAAGAATAAATTGGCCAAGGGGGGAATTTTATTAATGGTAAATGGCGACGACAACAATGTAAATAAAAAACCAGACCAGACCGATCTATCCGATGAAGGTGCTTCAACGCCGTCAGATGGGGAGAAATCGCTGCAAGAAACCTCATCATCGGATTCGACAGAAGTATCAGATTCAACCGACGCCTTTGAAGATGGCGGCCAGGGAGCCGGCGACAGTATGGAAAGCGTGATGAATCTGTATGAAGAAAGCTTCAAGCGATTTGCCGAAGGGGAAGTCGTCACCGGTCGGATTATCTCCATTGATAAGGATCATGTGCTGGTTGATATCGGTTACAAATCCGAAGGGCAGATTCGGATTCATGAATTTAGAAATGAAGAAGGCGAGATCACGGCTAAATTGGGTGACAGCGTTGAAGTTATGGTCGAATGGTGGGACGACGAGGAAGAGCGCGTGGTTCTTTCCAAAGAAAAGGCCGCAAACATCAAAATCTGGGATGCCATCAAAAAATCTTACGAAGAGGATGGCATGGTCGAAGGTGTCATCTCAAATCGCGTGAAAGGCGGATTTTCAGTGGATATCGGCGTCCAAGCCTTCCTGCCCGGTTCCCAAGCAGACCTGCGACCTATCCGCAATCTGGACGAACTGGTCGGCCAGACCTTTGAATTTAAAATTCTCAAATATAATCGAAAACGCAGCAATATCGTCCTGTCACGGCGGGCGATATTGGAAAAGGAACGGGAATCCAAAAGAGCAGAAACCCTTGCATCCATTCATGAAGGCCAGATTGTCGAAGGCATCGTTAAAAATATCACAGATTATGGGGTATTTATCGATCTTGGCGGAGTAGACGGACTGCTGCACATTACCGACATTTCCTGGGGAAGAGTCAAACACCCATCGGAACTGTTCGCCGTGGGTGATACAATCAGCGTAAAAGTGTTAAGTTTTGATTTAGAGAAAGAACGGGTGTCTCTGGGAATGAAGCAACTTACAGTTGACCCATGGTCGGTTGCCGCGGAAAGGTATCCGGTGGGCGCCCGGGTTCATGGAGTCGTTGTGAGCTTAACCGACTACGGTGCGTTTATCGAATTGGAAGAGGGCATTGAGGGATTGATCCATGTCTCGGAGATGTCCTGGACCCGAAAAGTTCGTCACCCCTCTAAAGTTGTTTCGGTCGCTGAAGAGGTAGAAGCGGTGGTGCTTGACATCAAGCCCGAAAGCCGTAGAATTTCCCTGGGAATGAAGCAGGTGGTGCCAAACCCGTGGGACGTTATCGCGGAAAAATACCCTGTTGGAACAACCATTGAAGGTAAAATAAAAAATATTACTGATTTCGGCCTATTTATCGGTATCGATGAGGGCATCGACGGTCTTGTTCACATTTCAGACATTTCCTGGATCAAACGGATAAAACATCCCTCCGAACTTTATAAAAAAGGAGATGTCATTCAGGCCATCGTATTGGACATCGAAAAAGAGAGTGAACGCTTTTCACTTGGAATAAAACAGCTTCAGGACGACCCGTGGAAAACTGTGGCTGAACGCTACGAGGTCGGTAAAGAGATAACCGGTACCATCACCAATTTAACCGACTTCGGGATATTCATTGAACTCGAGGAGGGTATTGAAGGCCTTGTGCATGTGTCGGAGATCAGTAAAGAAAAGATCAAGACACCGGTCGGGCAATATAATATTGGTGAGGTCATCACCGCCAAGGTGATGAATATCAACAGTGATGAGAGACGCATCGGATTGTCCATCAAGCGCATGGAAATGGAAGATGAACAGAGTCTGCTCAATGATTATGTCAATAACATGGGACCGGCAACGTCGAGCTTCGGTGAAATTTTACGAGAAAACCTCCAGGAAAAATTAAACGAAGACTAAAGGCTCAGCCGCCAAAGCATGATGCTTTTTCCGAAACTGCGCTGACTAAAAATAGACCTTACCTGCATCTGCCCTGTCCCGCATTCGCGTGACGGGGCAGGTCTGTTTGTCGCCCGTGTAGTCAGGTAAGCTTAGGGCGCAACCTGTCCTACGGACATTTATAGTATAAAAAATTGATCCCGCCAACGGCGGACCTTAAATCTTCAATCGGCAATCTTCAATCAATGTTATTTTTGGGATTTGTTGGGATCTTCATTTCTTTACAATTCGTTGTCAGATGAAAGGGACTAGACCCCCAATATCGCCGACGATCACTCAAAAATACTTACATCTCCCATACCTTCGCGGATCACTTCGGGTATGTCATCGATCAAAGAGATAACACTTGACGGTTTGCCGGGAACGATGCTGCCGTCAATGACGGCATCAACGCGCTTGCCGAAATAATCATGAATCAAAGATGCATCGTGAAAGATTGTGCCATCAGCCATGGTTGCACTGGTGGTTATGATGGGATTTCCCAACTGATTTACGATGGCCAGGCAAATTGAATTTTTAGGTACCCGGATTCCGGCTGTTCTACGTTTGGTCAGCATAATCTTGGGTACCAGTTTCGAACCTTCCAGAACGAAGGTATACGGACCCGGCAAAAGCCGTCGCATGGTTTTATAAGCGTAGTTGGAGACCTTGGCATAGTGGCTGATATTCTTGAGTCCGGAACAAATGAAGCTGAATGGTTTGCTCTTATCTCTTCGTTTTATCTGATAGATCCTTCCAATGGCTTTTTTGTTCATAATGTCGCACCCGATGCCGTAGTTGGTATCGGTGGGATAGATGACGACACCTCCCTTTTTTAGGATCCCGACGACTTTTTCGATGAATCGCGGCTGGGGATTTTGAGCATTAATGTTGATCAGCATCGATAACTGTCCCTAACTCAATTCATAAGCCACCCCGCCCTTTGGCGGGATGAGAATTGAAATGGTTCTACCGTTTCCGGGAGAACACACAAAATTGATTTTAACTTGAACGCTGCTGGGGGCTTATGAATTGAGAGCACTCCGGCTTCCAAGCGAATAACCTTTCTATTATGGGTCTATACTTGCTGTCAAGATTACAATTAAAGATTGCCAAAGGTGCGACCATTTGCTATTCGATGCCAGAAGTACGCCCTGATAATATTTCCTAAAGGTCCTGCCACCCAGACACAAAGGCACAAAGAAAAGAATTAGAGAGGATTCCAATGCCAAAAATTCCGTTTGATGAAGCTTATTCGTTTGACGATGTCCTGCTACTCCCCAACTATTCCAATGTATTACCAAAAGATGTTAATGTCAGCACTCGCTTGACCAAGAATATAACCCTCAATATTCCCATTGTGAGTGCCGCCATGGACACCGTTACCGAAGGGGATGCGGCCATTACCATGGCCAGGGTAGGCGGTATGGGATTTATCCATCGCAACATGAGTATCCAGAGTCAGGCCGTGGAGGTGGACAAAGTCAAGAAATCCGAGAGTGGAATGATTGTTGATCCGGTTACCATCCATCCCGAACAGAAGGTGGGCGAGGTTCTTAGTCTGATGGAAAAATACCGAATTTCCGGTGTCCCCGTGACCAGTGGTGACCAACTCGTGGGGATCGTCACCAACAGGGATCTGCGTTTTGAGACCGATCTGGGGAAAAAGGTCTCGGAAGTGATGACCAAGGACAACCTGATTACGGTTTCCGAGGGGATCTCGCTGGATGATTCAAAAAGGCTGCTGCACAAGCACCGCATTGAGAAACTTCTGGTGGTGGATAAAGAGGGCCATTTAACAGGGTTGATCACCACCAAAGATATCGAAAAAATAAAAAAATACCCTGATGCCTGCAAGGACTCGCTGGGGCGGCTGCGGGTGGGTGCTGCGGTGGGTGTCGGACCGGATATCATCGAGCGCACGGAAGCGCTATTAGGTGCCGGCGCTGATGCCATTGTGATTGATACCTCTCACGGCCATTCGGCCAATGTCATCAATGCCGTTAAGACCTTAAAGAACACGTTTGATGATGTCGAGCTGATCGCCGGCAATGTAGGTACGGCCAAAGGTGCCGAAGACCTGGTCACCGCCGGCGTTGATGGTGTCAAAATCGGTATCGGAGGTGGCTCGATTTGCACCACCCGAATTATTGCCGGTATCGGCGTGCCCCAGCTGACTGCCATCACAAATTGTCGGTCCATTGCCGCTAAAACCGGTGTGCCGTTAATCGCCGATGGCGGCATTCGCTTCTCCGGTGATATCACCAAGGCCATCGGCGCCGGTGCAGATTGTATTATGGTCGGGGGACTTCTGGCCGGTACCGAAGAGAGCCCAGGGGAGGTGGTCTTCTTTCAGGGCCGCAGCTACAAAATGTATCGGGGCAT
This sequence comes from Desulfobacterales bacterium, assembly GCA_050124355.1. Classification (GTDB taxonomy): domain Bacteria; phylum Desulfobacterota; class Desulfobacteria; order Desulfobacterales; family JAFDCJ01; genus JAFDCJ01. Next base: position 6,492 of record JASFFJ010000188.1, read on the forward strand.
GGGCTCGGTTGAGGCGATGAAAAAAGGCAGCAAGGACCGCTATTATCAAAGTGAACAAACTGAAGACGACAAGCTGGTTCCGGAGGGTATCGTCGGCAGGGTGCCCTACCGGGGTTCCCTTTCGGCCAATATTTATCAACTCATTGGTGGTCTCAAATCCGGCATGGGTTATTGCGGCTGCCGAACCCTGGACGAGCTGAGGGAAAAAGCGCAATTCGTGAAGATTAGTGCCGCCGGCATGCGCGAAAGCCACGTTCATGACGTGATCATTACCAAAGAAGCGCCGAATTATCGGCTGGATTAGATGGATGTCGGGGCTGCGACCGTTTGGGGTTGTAGGCGAGCAAGATCATAGGGGAGGAAGAATGATGAAAGAAGATGGATGATGGACGAGGGAAGATGGACGAAAAGAGAACAAACAAAATCAGAACTGTGAGAGATTTGAAAGTTTATCGCAAGGCTTTCGATTGCGCCATGGAGATTTTTGAAATTACCAAAAAATTTCCTAAAGAGGAAACATAGCTAAACGCAATGGAGAAAAAGGTTGACTCATTCTGTCGTCCTGCTTCCTAGCGAAGCGGTCCTCCATCATCCATCGACCTTTCGTTTATCTTTGAGCATTCAGCTTATTTGACCCGAAACCCGCAACCCGTAACTCATAACCCAAAACACACAAATTGATATCAGAGGACAGAGAGCAGAGGCCATAGTACAAAGCGTCTAGCGTTAATATTTGGGACTAAATGAAGTTTGTTACTCTCTGCTCTATGCGCCATGCGCCATGCGATTCGTTCCGGCCTGAGACGCTTACATTTGCTGCATACATCAGAAAAAGGTATATCATCCGATGAACCCAAAAACCATTCCCGATTTTGTCCATCTCCATGTGCATACTCAATACAGCCTGCTAGATGGTGCCATTCGCATCGACGACCTGTTGCAGCGTGCTGAGCAATTCGGCATGCATTCGGTGGCTACCACCGATCACGGAACCATGTTCGGTGCCGTTGAGTTTTATGAAAAAGCGACCAAGGCCGGCATCAAACCCATTATCGGCATCGAAATTTACGTTGCCCCCAGGACCCGATTCGACAAAACACCGATAGACAACCGCGACCTTAGTCATTTGATTTTGTTGGCTGAAAATCAAGAAGGTTACCGCAACCTCTGTAAATTGGCGTCCGTTGCTCAACTTGAAGGCTTTTACTACAAACCCCGTATCGATAAGCAGATCCTAAGAGAGCACCACGAGGGATTGATCGCTATGACCGCCTGTCTGCACGGCGAGATTCCACGACGGATCCAGGATAGTAAATCGGAGGTCGCAGATGCGGCGGCCCGGGAGTTTCAGGAAATTTTCGGAGAAAACCGCTTTTACCTGGAGGTGCAAAACAACGGTATCGAGATCCAGGATCGTGTCAACGAAGCCCTTTTGGACATGAGCCAACGGCTGTCAATTCCGCTGGTGGCCAGCAATGACTGTCATTACCTCGACAAGGAGGATGTGCGCGCCCATGATGTATTGTTGTGCATTCAAACCGGTAAAACCATTCAAGATACCAACCGTCTGCAATTTCGAACCGATCAGCTGTATTTCAAATCAAAAGAGGAAATGTCCGCCTCATTTAATGCCTATCCGGACGCCATCAGCAATACCGTTGACATTGCCCGGCGCTGCAATTTGGATTTCGATTTTAAAACCTATCACTTTCCGAAATTTGATACCGGTTCGGAGCAGACGGCCGACGATCTTTTCGAGCAAAACGTATTGGAAGGCTTCGTGGGTGTTCTCGAACGGGTTCAAAACATCAACCCGCAGTTTGATGAAGCCGTTTATCGCGACCGTCTCGAATACGAAATTTCGGTGATCAAAGAAATGGGATTTGCGGGATACTTTTTGATTGTTGCCGATTTTATTCAGTATGCCAAGGCCTCCGGCGTGCCGGTGGGGCCCGGCAGAGGATCGGCTGCCGGCAGCCTGGTGGCCTACAGTCTGGGAATCACCGATCTGGATCCCATTTACCACGGCTTGATTTTTGAACGATTTCTCAATCCGGCCCGCAAAAGTATGCCGGATATCGATGTGGATTTTTGCATTGACGGTCGCGAAGAGATCTATAAATACGTGGTGGATAAGTACGGTGGCGGCGATTATGTGGCCCAGATCATCACTTTCGGAAAACTTAAAACCCGGGCGGTCATTCGCGATGTGGGCCGGGCGCTGGACATACCCTTGAGAGAAGTGGATACCATCGCCAAAATGGTGCCGGACCAATTGAATATCAGCCTGGACGGAGCCTTGAAGCAGGAACCCCGGTTAATGGAGCGGGTCGAGGAAGACCCCAAGGTGGCCGAACTGATAAGGATCTGCCGGGTACTTGAAGGTCTTCCACGGCATGCGTCCACCCATGCTGCCGGGGTGGTCATTGCCGACAAGCCGTTGATCGATTATCTTCCCCTTTACAAGGGTAAAAAAGGCGAGGTGGTAACCCAGTTCGATATGAAAATCGTCGAAAAGATCGGCCTCGTGAAATTTGATTTTCTCGGACTGCGCAACCTGACCGTCATCGCCAAAACCCTTGAGTTAATTGCCCGGCAGGGGAAGACAGTGCCGGATCTGGAAAAAATCGAGTTGACCGACGCGGCCACTTACCGGCTTTTATCCGCCGGCGATACCACCGGTGTGTTTCAGCTTGAAAGCTCAGGTATGAAAGATTTGCTTGTGCGCTTACGGCCGGAGTGTTTCGATGACATCATTGCGCTGGTGGCCCTCTATCGCCCCGGTCCTATGGAAAGCGGGATGATCGATGACTATGTGGCCCGCAAGCACGGGAAAAAGGCGGTGGAATACATGATACCCGAACTCGAGCCGATCCTCAGGGAAACTTATGGGGTGATCGTATATCAGGAACAGGTCATGAAGATTGCCGCTGATCTGGCCAACTATTCCATGGCAGAGGCCGACGACCTGCGCAAGGCCATGGGCAAGAAAATTGTCGAAATCATGGCGCGGCATCGCCAACGTTTTGTGGAAGGGGCGGTGGCCAACAAAATATCCGAGAAAAAGGCCAAAAAGCTCTTCGACCTGATTGAAAAATTCGGCGGGTACGGATTCAACAAATCCCACAGCGCCGCTTACGCCTTGATTGCTTATCAGACCGCTTTTCTAAAGGCCCATTTTCCGGTGGAAATTATGGCATCCCTGCTGACCAGTGAAATGCATTCCACCGACGGCGTTGTAAAATTTATTGCCGAATGCCGCCATCACGATATCCCGATTTTGCCGCCGGATATCAACAAAAGCGATATCGAGTTTACGGTGGACGATTCCCGGATCCGCTTCGGCTTGGTGGCCGTAAAAAATGTCGGCGAAAGCGCCATTGAATCCATCATCACCCGTCGCGCGGATCACCCCTTTGAATCGTTGTTTGACTTTTGCGAACGAGTCGATCTGAAAAAAGTCAACAAGCGCGTGATTGAAAGCCTGATAAAAAGTGGCGCATTCGACAATACCGGTGCCAACCGATCCCAGATGATGACTGCGCTCGAAAGCGCGCTTGAATATGGCCAGCGAGTTCAGAAAGAGCGCACCGATCCTCAAATGGGCCTGTTTGATCTGGGAGACAAGCAAGCCAGCATCAACGCCCCCGCGCTGCCGGAAATTGGTGAATGGGATGGAAAACAGTTTTTAACTTTTGAAAAGGAAGCCCTCGGATTTTATTTATCCGGTCACCCTCTGACGCGCTATGAAGAGATATTGGACAAATTTACCAATGCCAATGCCATATCCATCAAAGAACTCAAGGATGGGGGCAGCGTCCGCCTCGGCGGACTTGTACGGAACACCAAAAACATAAAAACCAAAAAAGGGGAATTGATGGCATTTGTGACCATCGAAGACATGCACGGAGGGGTGGAGGTTATCGTCTTTTCCCGGGTGTTTTCCGATGTGAGAGATTTGCTGGAGGAGGATCGTCCCGTGCTCGTTCAAGGTCAGCTACAAAAGGATGAAAAATCTGTTAAAATACTAGCAGATACGGTAATTCCGATTGACAAGGCCGAGGAAACCTGGGCGGCGAGTGTGCATCTGAATCTGGAAATAAGCCGTACCGATCGGGAAGGGCTGGAAAATTTGCATGCCATACTCAAAAGACATGTCGGACGATGCCCGGCATTTCTGCATTTGCGAAGTCCGGATAATACGGACGCCGTCATTGCACTGCCGGAAGGGTTTAGATTAAAGGCGGGGGGCGCTCTGGCCCGGGAAGTAAACGGCTTTTTAGGTTATCAGGCCGTGGAGACCTGCTGCAGTAAGGCACCTGCTGCAGTGGTGCCGGACGGGGGAAACGGCCGCGGAAAATTTCGAAACTAAAGGAAAGCATTTCATGGTGGCATCGGAAAGTAACGTATACGCAATTCTTCTGGCCGGCGGAACTGGAACGCGTTTGTGGCCCGTTTCCCGGCAGCTCTATCCAAAACAGCTGGTTAAATTCATCGGGGATGATTCCCTCGTGCAGAGCACCGTCAAACGCTTATCCCCGGTGCTGGATACGGAAAATGTCAGAATCGTGTGCGGCGAGCAACATTTTCATGAGACGACCAGACATATGCAGGACATCGGTCTGCAGGCCGATGGTAAGATCATCTGTGAGCCCAGCGGCCGCAACACGGC
>JASFFJ010000189.1:0-11161 GCA_050124355.1 Desulfobacterales bacterium
AAAAAGGCTACCAAGGTCGACTAAGAATGATTCCTTAAGTATCAATATCAACTTCTAAGACCCAACCATTTCGTTTCAGTCTATAGATATCCTCCTCAAGTCTTTGAAATGCTTTCAGTTTTCGCAGAGGGGAAAAATCCTCGATTAAATCTGTGATGCGGATTTGAGACCCTGGCACATTAAACGTTTTCAGGCGACGACCGCTAAGACCACTGGCCTTTCGCAATATTTCAGAAAGGCCCTCCTTGGGATCAAGAATTAGCTCGATTCTATTTAAGTCCGGAAGACCCAGAGCGTTTTTCCCATTAGGATTACCGGCGGCTTGTCTAATTGATGCTTCGTCGAAGAGTAGCCAAGCTTCCGTCATTTTTACCGGGACCACACAGACGGCTGGTGTCTGGAAACCTTGGGCAGAAGCCTCTTGGAGTGCATCACGTATTTCCTTGTATCGGTGTTCAGGGTCTTCTCTTTCGGCATCTCTATGGACAAAAAGCAAATCACAAGGGAACAGGTCTATTGCCGCCAAAATCCGGTTTTGGAGGGCAGCGGGCGGACGAGGCAAACGGCCCAAATCAGCCCACTCCGGTTGAATTCGATTCACTCCACCCCTCTCGCGCAAGACCCATGTAAGGATTGGAATTAATGCGCGATCCGAGGATCCATCAGTAATTAAGGTATAGCGAATCTCATCCATCTATGTTCCTTCCAAAAGGAAGCAGCATCTGAAGGTCATTCCGGTCTGAAACTCGTTTAATTCTCCGAGTTGGCGTTGGGCTGGGAGGTGAGGCCGGGTTGAGATAGGCCATCAGTTTTCCCTTGGAAACAATTGCTGTTTTTTCCGGGGTTTTTGCCCGCCAGGTGTCTGAAAGGCAACTGAAACTCACCTTCTTGAATCTTTGGCCATCTCGAATGTCTTCTTTTGTTTCCGCTACCAGTAAACTGTCATCCGGGACTTCACTTACTACCGCAGGCGAGTGTGTGTTGACAATAACCTGTCGTAATGGATTGGTCTCATCGACCGGCTCAGCAGGATCTATTCCAATATCCTGCAACAACTGCAACATGGCCGGAATTCTTTCCGGATGTATCCCGTTTTCCGGTTCTTCCAGACAAAGCACTCCTTTGGTGCTAGCATCCAATTCAAGGACTGAAAGAGCAAGAAAACGGAGGGTGCCATCAGACAATGAACGAGCAGGGTGCTCGGTGCCATCTTTTCCGGTAACTTGTAGGGTTAAAATTTCTCGCCTATCGTCGCGGTCAACTAAAACACAGCTTACATCACCGATTAAGGTGCTGAGTCTGTTGGCTACTCTGGATAAAATAGATTCAGGGTCTTTATTTGGAATGCCTTTCTTACTCATCTTAATTGGCGTATGGGCCAGACGGTAAAGCGTTGCCGGAAGATGCCCGCCGTTCGGAGTCAAATGGGGGGGGGCATTAATCTCGTCAGGCTTGCGAAGGGCTGAAGGTTCCAACTGCAAAATACGCCAGGATTCCATTTCCCGCCGGGCACAGAGTACGGTCGGGCTTTCGGCTGCATTTGCGGCTGATAAAACAGTACGAGGAAGATTGGATGCGGGACGCGGTAACGGTCTGCCACTGCTGCCGCCATCCTGATGGAGCTTTATGATAGTGGCATCCCCCTGTCCCTCAGTAGAAATAAAGAAAGGTGCTCGTCGTCCTGCTTTTACGACCGTAGCGCGCCAGTCCTTTGCGCTGTGGTCGAAGAGTAAATGTTTGCCTGCCTCACCTTTTTTAATGTGGGAAAGCTCTTCTTTCAAAATTTCCAGGGAACCGGGTGATACGGCGTTATATTTGTCTCCGCAATACCCAAGTTCCAAAGAATATCGCAACATGGTATTGGTCGCTTGGCCTGTTTGTCCAAAATCATCCACGGCTTCCGGGGGAACGATCATCTCCACATCAAATGACATCCGATCTGCATAATCTCCCTTAATCCGGTGGAATAGATTACGCAGGTCGGATGCGCTGCCGCCCTCGGCCCTTATGGATGAGGCGGCTTCGGTCAGAGGCCGGCTGGCCAAGGCACTCAGAAACCGGATCGCATCAAAGAGATTCGATTTGCCCACCCCATTGACACCGGCAATACAGGTAAACGGACCAAAACGAACATCAACATCCACTAAATTTTTAAAGCCATTGACTTTTAAACAGATGATCATCTTTCCCCCAATTTTTTCGTTCGGGTTTATCCTCTATCTTCATACCTGAATTTCAACCGGCCTTCACGACGCCACTTTTAACAAACAATCCTTAATTTTATCCCTTCAGACATTATCTCCAATGTTTCCTATTCTTAATGGTCCTGGCCATTCGTTCGGTAAAGCTTAGATTACTGCCAATCAGGATGTTTTTCGTCTGGGAATTGTAAGCAGAACTTCAAAATCTCGTATGTCAATGCCGATATCGTTTCCTGTCGCCTGTTTAATAAGGCGAATGATACGGCGGATTCCGCTTCCGGCTCTGGTAACCAGGCCTGCATCCGAAAGGCGCGCATAGATATGAGGATTTCGGACCACGTGAACGCCCGCTCTCATCGCCGCTTCGTCGACTGTGTTCGGTGTGCGGCCGGGGGTATGGATCTCGATACGATCGTCCAGAATAAAAATACGGATGGGCCCCATGACGGTGTAATCTCTATGGGCGACAGCATTCACCACCGCTTCACGAAGGGCTTCTTCGGGAAGTTCGGGTTTTGCTTCAGGTGAAAAGCCTTTGATTTCATGGGGTATCGGAAGATGAAGTTTTATAAAGCGTTGGACCTGATCAATGACATCCAAAAGCCTTCCAGTGATGTCTTTCATGTCTAACGGTTCCATTGAGACATCGATGCCCGGAATACGTGCGGCATTCACCTGGACATACGGAAGATGTTGCTGAGGCTTTCTTCCGAACAGAATGATGCCGGCAATCGTCGGATGATTCCCGGACATCAAACGCCAGTTTTTAAGAAGCCGTTTCTGATCGACACCAAGGTCGGTTTGTCCGGTCTCTTCAAGAAAATTCTCAAAGGCTCCTATATCAAGATCTGATAAACTCAAGCGCGGCAGGGTGGTCTCATCATAGTAAAGACTCTCGGTAGACTGAAAAAGGCGTAGCAGTTCTTCCCTTGATGCCTGGCGGCATCCGGATGTCGTTCTGATATAGTAAAGACCGGAATTTGTGCGGTAAGGCCGCTGGTCGCCTTTTGGAATGTTTACCACGACAACTGTTTTGCCGTCAACATCAAGCGACTCTTGAACCACTGTAATCGGAGGTTCACAGTGCTGGTATGCAATGTCATCAACTTTATTGAATAGCCAATCCGGATCGTCTACTCCCACAATTTGTTTGTCGCTGGCTATACCAAAAATGAGCTGGCCACCGTCGGTATTGGCAAAGCAGACTAGATCTTTTGCCAATTCACGATTAGAATCAAATCGTTCTTTGAAGTCCGTGTGGAGATCTTCCCATTTAACGATACGTTCTTGCAGTTTCGCAGGTTTCATTATAAATGCAAATCCTTCATGGCGTTAAGCTTTATTAGTGAAATCATATATGGATATAGTGAAAATTACAAGGGTGAGCATCATTCGATAGGCGTCTTCAACACCTTAAAAATCCTAAGTTTCTCAATAGACCGGAGCCCAATACAACGGCCTTTACCTCCCTGCGAAAGGCAGGGAACCTGTTATCTTTTTCATTATAATATTTATGCAATATTTTGACTGCCTTGCTTTTTTGATCCATCGATGCATAGGTTTCGGCAAGAGAACCGAGCACCTGCGCGGCTCTGCCATAGGCGTTCCTGTGTTTATTGGAAACAATGTGATCGATGCGACCTTTTCCGATTTTTTCAGCCCACGAAAGATATTCGCTTGTCTTGGATTTCGTTTCTTCTTTCTGGTTAAGTCCTTTGATGATTTCCTCGTAAAAGGAGATATCCATGCCGTCTTCTATTGAAAGGTTCTAGTGCTATTTTGGATTTTTTTCTCATTCACCTTCCTTTATTTCACGCGCCCAAATAGATTCCCCGGCCAACTCGTTTGATGATACCTTGCCTGAATGCTTTATAGATCACATTTCTGATTTTTTTCTCACCAAAGCCGGTCTTTTGCTGCAGGGTGGCGACATCAAGCCCTTTTTTTGAGCGTTTGATAATATTGAGGATCTTCGCAGTGTCGGTAGTCGTTGCTGTTTTTCTTTTGGCGACGGATTTTTTGGCCTTTGTTTTTGCCCGTTCTTTGATCGTCGCCTGCTTTACACGTTTTTTCGATATGGATGTTTCAGCTAACCGTTGACTTGCCTTTTTCTTAGCCGGCGCTTTGATTGCGGATTTTCTTTTCGCAGTTTTGGCTTTAGATTGTTTCGCCCCTTTGGGAGATCTTTTGCCGGAACCGGCTTTCTTTTTAGGGGCATTTGAAAAATCTAAATCCATGGTTTCTTCCATGTCGATGCCGAACATACCGGAAAGATCTGATTCGGCAATCTTCCCGGAACTCATTTTTTCCGCCTTTTCCAACAGCTTGTAACTTTGGTCTTTCAGGGTCTGTTGGATCAAATCATCTATCTTCACCTTGCGAAGCTTGAAAAATAGACCGGCGTCATCATCCAGCCTCGTCCCGATCCCATACAGGGTGGCGGCCACATGTTTACACATATAGGCCCAGTCCGGACAACTGCAGTCAAAACCAATCTCTTGTGGAGACGGAAACAATCCCCGGCCTTGAGCAGTAAATACTTCCCCCAGAGCTTTGGGAAATTTCCCGCTTAAAAGCTCCGGCAATGATTCCAGTTTGCCGGCACAGGCCGCTTTCATGTTTTTCCAGATTTTTTTGGTTATTCCCTTTATCTTAATGGTGACCGTATACGGTTTGGTTCTTGAGCCCTGGACCAGGGAGTTGACCTGCCCGGCGCTGATTTGAAGGTCGAGCACCGCCCCATGACGAACGTAACTGCGTCCCCGACCGATGCGGTTGCTGTAATCCGCATAGCGCTCCAGATTGAGATTCCACGATTTTCCCCACCAGGTTTTGGCGATCGCACTGCCTTCAAGCACGATCGGTTGAATGGCAGGATTTTTCTTTTTGAGTTTTTTCAGCTTTTGGGCTGCCTTGGCTTTTTTTTCAGCCACGGATACGTAACGTGGATATCGCCAATATGCCATTGTTCACCTCCGGATATAAATACTGATATCGTTGATTGGTTGATTAGCTGATTGGTTAAGTGGGTGTAAATATGGATCTAACCCATGCTTGCAAAACAACTGGGCACTTCATATTTAAACAATCGTTACAATCTAAAGTTATGGTTATAAATTTCCCAATCAACCATTCAACCAGCAAACTAGTCAACCAGGTCTGAAATATCCAAATAGGCCCTAAGTGGCCTTTATCTGACAATTTGTGGTGAGGAACGTAAAGTTTTAGTCAGTGTTCAGGTTTCAGTAATAAAAATTTCAAATAACAAATCACAAAAACCAAATAAATCACAATGACCGAAATTCAAAATCCCAAACAATTGGCTTTGATCTTATTTGATATTTGGATATTAGTATTTGGAAATTATTTGTAATTTGGTGCTTGTAGTTTGTTATTTCCGGTATTTCCGGATTTAGGCCCTTATATCTGATGCTTTGTATTTTTCCGGTTTGTCCAAGTTGTTATAATGTGAGTTTAAAAAGATCCAATAATTGATCATCTTTCATTTCGGTAATCCAGGACTCGCCGGCAGCGGCAATAACATCTTGTGATAATCGGGTCTTTTCTTGCAGCATCATATCAATGCGCTCTTCTACGGTTCCCTTGGTTAAAAACTTATGGACCACCACATTTTTTTTCTGCCCGATTCTAAAGGCCCGGTCTGTGGCCTGATTTTCGACGGCCGGATTCCACCAGCGGTCGAAATGGATGACATGATTGGCTTCGGTCAAATTCAATCCGATCCCGCCGGCTTTTAAGGACAGCACCATGAACGGAACGTATGCCGGGCTTTGAAATTTCTCAATCGTTTTTTTTCGTTTACCAACCGGGATACTTCCATGCAAGATCAAACCTTCGTGCTGAAAGATGCCCGACAGAAATTCAGCCAGGGGTTGGGTTATTTCCTTAAACTGGGTAAATACCAGAACTTTTTCTCGCTTTTCATAGATGGTTTCACAAATTTCACGTAATCTGACGAATTTCCCGCTTTCTTCTTCACCATATCCGCTGGATCCCAGATATTGATCCGGGTGATTGCAGAGCTGTTTGAATTTCATCAGAGAAGACAGGATGATACCTTTGCGCTGGATTCCGTCAGTCTGCGCGATCGTTTCTTTTATTTCAAGGGTCAAATTTTTGTACAACAGGATCTGTTTCTTGCTCAAAGCGGCATAGGTTCTCATCTCAATTTTTTCAGGCAAATCGGATATGACCGTTTTGTCGGTTTTCAGACGTCTTAAAATATAAGGACGAATCAGTTTGCGCAAGCGAGAATAACCTGAAGGGTTGCGGCTTAGTTTTTTTGAAAACGTTTTAAACTCATTGATATTACCCAACAACCCGGGATTTAAAAAGTCAAAGAGAGACCAAAGATCCGATAGTCGATTTTCAATGGGGGTCCCCGTCATGATGATCCGGTTCCGGCAAGAGAGGCTTTTTACTGCCCTGGCCTGTTTCGTAGCAGGGTTCTTAATGGCCTGGGCTTCGTCTAAAATAACATAGTTCCATGAGTAGGTTTGCAGCCAGGTGTATTTTTGTACCAGCGCATAGGTTGTTATCACAAGGTCGAAGGTATTCAATGATTTTTTGTCTGTGGCCACAGTCCTTGTGTTAGAATTTGCTGACGGATGGGCGACAAAATATTTTATGCCGGGAGCGAAACGGCTGATTTCATTCACCCAGTTAGAAATGAGGGATGCCGGAATCACCAGCAGGCTGGCCCGATGAGGTGATACTGATTTCTTGAGGCCGGATTTTACAATATGTAAAAAGGCCAGAACCTGGACGGTTTTGCCCAAACCCATATCGTCGGCCAGACAGGCACCAAACCTTAAAGAGTGTAAAAAAAGCAGCCAGTTTAGCCCTTTTTGCTGATATTCTCTGAGCGCTGCTTTAAATGCACGCCCGGGTTTTACTGCGGAAATCAAGTTCGGGTTGCGCAATTTTTTAAGGACTGATTCGAGCCATCTCCCACTGGAGACACTGCAGTTTACTTCGGCAGCAGACGCATCCAGCAACTTTTCGGGCGTCAGCTGCAAACGCATGGCCTCTTTCAGGCTCAAGCCTTGTTCGGCCATCATTTTCTTTGCTTTTTCATAGGCGTCCAAGGTTTGCCTCAGTTTTTCAGGATCTACAACCACCCATTTGTTTTTGATAAATGCAAGTCCTTCCGATTCCTGCAACAGCCGTTTTGCTTCTTGCGGGGAGATTTCGCTGTCACCAAGAACCAACCGTATATCAAAATTTAGAATTTCGTCCATGCTGACCAAAGACGGCTTTGTGTCACCGACACTTATATTGATGCCGACGCTTTTTGGTTTGCCCTGCCACCAGTTCGGAATGCGGCACAAAATACCGCAGTTTTCATAGACGGCAACTTCTTTTAAAAATGAAAAAGCCTTTGCCGATGACCAGGTCATGGGGTGAAACAATTCTCCGGAGTCAAGCAGCTGAGATAGTAACGGACTTTGTCCGGCAGCCAAATGGACAGTTGCCAGCAGTTCCAGCAATTTGTCCCGATCGGATTCATATTCTTTTAAGGCGTATTTGAGGGGCAGGTGTTTTGATTTTCCCTGTTGGTTCAAACGGGTCGAATAAGTGGCTAAAAACGCAAAAGGGTGATCTTCATCTTTATTTTCAACCAGATGAAAAAAAACCCGTCCCACCAGATGTACTTCTGGGCTATAGGTCCGAATGAATTCTGCAACAGTACCTTTATAGGCTTTAATTGCCCGGCAAAATTCCGAATTCAATTTGGACCAAACCGTTTTTAACAGTTCCGCGCTGACATATTCAGAACCCGGCATTAACGGCGCACTGTTTGTAAACTGGACGAGCTGATCTTCATCAACGGGGATGTTCGTTTTGTGACGCAAGAGTTCAAGATCCGGCGTGCGGCTTAATTCCCGGGTGAACAGCCCGGCAAAATCCCGCCAGTATCCAAGGGAAGGTGAAAGTTTGACATTTTTATCACTGAACCCCAAAAATAGAAGCCCGGTATCGGCGTCGTCGACAAATCGTTTGAAAATTTCTTTCTGCAACCGCCGGCTGCTCTTTTGGATATTTTCTTTGGTTTCACTCCAATCAGTCTGCAACGTCCCACTGGGCAAAACAACGACATTTAGTTCCCGATTTGGCATGGGTGATGACCTTATAGTAACCTAGTTTGAGCGGTTCAACGTTCACGGTTCCCGGTTAGGGCACTGTGGTGTCTAATAATCGTTAACACATATAGAATTCCGGGTCATATAGCCTGAATGAGAGACGGGTGTCAAGCAAAGTGACTTCTATATTCATTGGGGCTGGCCTTCGATCAAGGTTAACGAAAAAATGGTAACCTTGAACCTGTGAACGCCTGCGTTTTGAACTATAGGGTTGAAACATGAAAGCGGAAGGGATATTATTTAGTGCAAAAGGCTAACCGGTTAATATGAAAATGCTATCTGAATCAGAAATTAGAAGTATGCTTTCACGGCTTTACTGGGACGTTAAGGTGCAACCGTACCAACTGCACGAGCTGTTGAAAGGTAAAATTGAACGAATAGGACATGTAGATATCCAGGATTTATACTTTAGAATGTTAATGACATATGACTGGTACACAATCTTAAGAATTGTTCCTACCGACAAACTTTGCGATTTACTAAGTGACGCAGTTCTTGATAAAATTCGATTTAAAGATTTGAAAGAGAAGTTTTTGTATGCCAGACAAATCATACTACAATAAGCTTTATGCATTTCAGGACGAGATAATGAATATCGTCCAGAGGCAGGAAGTCGATTTTTATTTGACCGGGGGCACGGCATTGAGTCGGTGCTATTTGAATCACCGCTATTCAGACGATCTGGACTTTTTTATCAACCAGACTCCTGATTTCAAGAAACAGGCCCAACGTGTCGTCACAGCTATCCGACAGGACAATATAAATATCGAAATCGGCACCGCGTCTGAATCTTTTCTCAGAATTACGGTGATGAAAGATCAAATGCATTTGATAATAGATTTCGTCAATGACGTTGAATTTCATTACGGAGGCTTCGAAGCGGCAGATTTTTTTCATAAAATTGATAGCTGGAGAAATATTCTATCGAATAAACTGTCGGCCATAAGCCGTTTGGAACCCAAGGATGTAGCCGATACCTTATTTATTGCTAAAAACTTTTCTTTTGAGTGGCCCGAAATAATCGAAGAAGCTAAAAACAAGGATCTTTGGGTAAATCCCCTTGATGTTTCACGAATCATTAAAGAATTTCCTGTTAATCTGTTTGACACCATTAAATGGATTGATTCTGTTGATCAGAAAGTTTTGGATAAAGACCGCCTGCAAATACATGATGACATTTTCTATGGGCGGTCGAATTCGTTGGTTGATTAATCCCAAATTCGGATCCGTCGCAGGCCGAAAACAATTTGCCACTAAGTCACCAAGACACAAAGCCAAACCTATCTAAAAAATAGTAATTAATAAGGGACGTCCATAAATTTATAAGTTAATACATGTAACGATTGATGGTATTTATCAATAATGCCACGCTTAGCTATATTAGATGCCCCCGATTTATTGCATCATATTATTATTCGCGGATAGAACGCCGTGCGTTTTTTAGAGACGATTTTGATCGCGACAATTTTCTCGAGCGGCTGTCCCTATTGGTTTTGGAAACACAGACCATCTGCTATGCGTGGGTATATATGTCCAATAATGCACACTTCTTGCTGCACATCGACCCGGCAAGCATAGCCGATTTAATGCGATCCGCCAGGGCTGACTGACCGGATATGCGGTTTCATTTAATTGCCGCCGCGGTCAGCTTTTTTAAAATTATGAGATTAAAAGCCAAGGCTACACCATTGAAAAGGTTGAAAAGCGCGTCATGGAGATATTCCGTGTTGAAAAGGATGTGATCAATCCAAAGGTCGTCGTAAGATTCAAGTGGCAGCCAGAAGTCTGCTGTGTTATTGGGCCTTGCGCGAGCTGGGACTTACGGTCACCGAATTAGCCAAGCGCCTTGGAATGACGCAACCCGCGGAGAGTTATGCTGTCATCCGCGGAGAGCAAATTGATAGAGAAAGAAAATACAACTTAGTCAAATAATTTATATATTTATGGACGTCCCTAAAACTCTAAAATCCAACTTTGATTATTCAATGATCAAGATTTGACACCGAATTCAGATTCTACTCAATCTTAGCTTTATACAATCTCAGACTGTTGGTTACCACCGAAATACTGCTAAAGGCCATGGCCAGGGCGGCCAGAATGGGGTGAAGCTGCCGCAACATGATGGGTAGGGTCTCGAATGGGTAGAGGATTCCGGCGGCGATCGGAATCAGAATGACATTGTAGCCAAAGGCCCAGAAGAGATTCTGCTTGATGGTCGTCATGGTGGCACGGCTAAGCCGGATCGTCCGCGGCACACCGTTTAAACTGCCGCTGGAAAGGATGACGCCCGCTGTTTCAATGGCCACATCAGTTCCGGTTCCAATTGCCAGACCGACATCTGCCTGGGCCAGCGCCGGTGCGTCATTAATGCCGTCGCCCACCATACCAATCAGGGCGCCTCCTTGCTGCAATTCCTTTACCCTGGCGGATTTTTCCTCCGGCCGAACCTCGGCCAGGACCTCATCAATATTGACCTGGCCGGCAATGGATTGGGCTGTCTGCTGATTGTCGCCGGTGAGCATCACCACTTTTAAATGCTGGTCGTGAAGCTGTTGGACGGCCGCTTTGGAATCCGGTTTTATCGTGTCGGACACCGAAATGAGGCCGCACAGCTCATTATCCCTGACGACCACCATAACCGTTTTACCCTCGGACTGGAGCGCCCGGATCTCATTTTCGGCGGCTTGAATGTCGATGCCGGTTTCCTCGAACCAATTGGGTTTGCCCACTTGCACAGGATGGCCCTCCACAACTGCTTGTACACCGAAACCTCCCGAAGCTTTAAAATCACCGGGC
>JASFFJ010000190.1:0-11159 GCA_050124355.1 Desulfobacterales bacterium
GTGGGAACCCGGCGGCGGGAGATTATGCATTTAGTTTTTAGAACGCTTTTTTCGCGGCTGGAAGCCGCTCCCACAAGAAATTGACATTAATTCTATGATTTCATGGAG
This sequence comes from Desulfobacterales bacterium, assembly GCA_050124355.1. Classification (GTDB taxonomy): domain Bacteria; phylum Desulfobacterota; class Desulfobacteria; order Desulfobacterales; family JAFDCJ01; genus JAFDCJ01. Next base: position 109 of record JASFFJ010000190.1, read on the forward strand.
TTTCATCCGTATATGGTAAGATCAATGAAGGTTACGGTATGTGAGCTGAGAAATGAGGCGCATGGATTGGAATCAGATTGGAAAGCATTGGTTAAACATGTTAAATCCGAAAAGAGCGATTTTGTTCTGCTTCCGGAAATGCCCTTTTATCCATGGGTAGCCAGAACAAATAAAGTTGACCCACAAATCTGGCAACAGGCAGTCATCGCCCATGATCAATGGATATCGCGAATTTCAGAGCTTTCGCCGGCCATGGTGGCAGGTTCACGACCGGTGACACTGAAAGGTAAACGGCACAATCAAGGATTTACCTGGCAATCCGGAGACGGCTATAAATCCTCTCATGTCAAATACTATCTGCCTGACGAAGAAGGCTTCTGGGAAGCATCGTGGTACGAAAAGGGAAAACGAGACTTTACGGTCGTTCGGTGCCGTGGAGTCAATTTAGGTTTTCTGATTTGTACGGAGTTGTGGTTTTTTGAGCATGCCCGCGAATATAGTAAACAGGACATTCACCTATTGGTTTGTCCCCGTGTCACGCCGCAGACTTCCGTCGGCAAGTGGATCGCCGCCGGACAGGCGGCAGCCGTTGTATCCGGCGCCTTCTGCCTGTCATCGAATTTAAGCGGTCCCAATACGGAAAGTATCGCTTTTGGCGGCTCCGGATGGGTTATAGAGCCTGAAGAGGGTAACGTGTTGGGTGTGACCTCTCGAGATCAACCCTTTTTAACTCTAGAAATCGATTTGGAGAAAGCCGAAAAAGCAAAGGGCACCTATCCCCGCTATGTAGCGGATTAAGTCTCGGATTTACTTATACATAGATTGTGCAATGATGCGCTTTAGGATGATAGAAATTTTAATTTTACGAATAATCCGTTAGGATCTGTGCAGATCCGTGTCCTGATTTTAAGCTCCAAATCCTTATAGGATATCCAACTTCAAGTCAACCAGCGTTTCCGCCGTTTATAGTGCTTGACATCCCGGTAGCTTTTCTTTTTGCCCACTTCCGTTAAGCCCAGATAAAATTCTTTGACATCGGCATTTTCTTTTATCTTTTCAACCGAATCGTCGAGCACGATCCGACCGTTTTCCATAACATAACCGTGATGGGCAATGCTCAGGGCTAGCCGGGCATTTTGTTCCACCAGCAGGATACTGACCCCCTCTTCCTGATTGATTCGCTGAATGATTCTAAAAATCTCAGCCACCAGAATGGGGGAAAGCCCCATGGATGGTTCATCCATAAGCATGAGTCTGGGAGATGCCATCAATCCTCTCCCGATCACCAGCATCTGCTGCTCACCGCCGCTGATATAACCGGCAAGCACCTTACGGCGCTGGTATAGCCGTGGAAAATACTCATAGACCATCTGCATGTCCTGTTTCAGCCTGGCTCTTTGCTTTAGAGTGTGACCGCCGGCGATCAGATTGTCTTCGACGGTCAAGTCTTCAAAAACCCGCCGACCCTCCATGACCTGAAATATACCCATGCGTACGAGTTCTTCCGGATAGAGCCGATCGATTCGTTTGCCCGCAAAACGAATATTGCCGTCGGTGACCTCACCGTTTTCCGATTTTAATAGTCCGGAGATGGCCTTTAAGGTCGTGGTTTTACCAGCCCCATTATTTCCCAGAATCGCCACGATGCGCCCTTCTTCGACCTTCAGCGACATCCCCTTCAACACCAGGATCACATTATGATAGATCACTTCAATGTTGTTGACTTCAAGCAGTGGTGCCATGGGCTCTAAGATGCCTTAGTTTCTATTTCGGTGAGTTTTGTGGGCTAAATATGCTATTAGGCTTATTTGTCGATCGCGTAAAAATTGAAGATTGAAGAATTAAGGATTTTTTTCCATTGTGAAAAGGACGGAGCGAAGCGACAACCACAAATCTTCAATTTGCAATCTTCAATCTTCAATTCTGACTCGTATGAATTTGCAGTGATTATAAAGTTGAAAACCCGATTCATAAAAAAAATAATTTATTTTAGGCCTGCAACCGCGAAAAGGTCTTATCTTCCTCACCCAGATAAGCTTTGATCACCTGCTCATCGTGACGGATTTTTTTGGGGTGCCCTTCGGCAATTTTCAAACCGAAGTCCAATACACACACGCGATCGGAAATATCCATGACCACGCCCATATCGTGTTCGATCAAAATTATCGTCACTTCCCATTCTTCGTTGATGTCCAGCACAAAACGGGCAATGTCCTCGGTTTCCTCCAGATTCATGCCGGCGCACGGTTCATCCAGTAATAGAATTTTTGGACGCATGGCCAGAGCCCGCGCAAGTTCAACCCGTTTTTGGAGACCATAGGGCAGTGCGTGAACCGGTTGCTTGCGAATGTGCTCGATTTCCAGTAAATCGACGATCTTTTCTTCAATGTGTTTACGAAACGCCATTTCCTCTCTGCGGGCCTTGCCGTAGTATATACCGCCAGACAATACGCCGGATTTCAAATGCACATGCCCGCCCAGTTTGATGTTGTCCAGGACCGTCATATGAGCGAATAGCTCCACATTTTGAAAGGTCCGTGCAATGCCCAGGGAGGCAATCCGGTGGGCCTTGAGCCGGGTGATATCGGTGCCTTCAAATATAATCTTCCCGCTTTGGGGCTGATAGAAGCTGTTGATACAATTCAGCAGACAGGTCTTGCCGGCGCCATTTGGCCCGATAATCGAAAAGATTTCACCTTTTTTCACGCCGGTGGTGACCCCCGACAGCGCCTTCAAACCTCCGAAGCTCAGATGAATATCTTCGGCCAAGAGTTGGTAATTTTCGACCTCTTCCATTCGTTCAATTCACACGCATCTCTAAATTGTCAATAATTTACCTCGACTTCAGCCCTTCGTTGTAACATTCTGATATAGCATGCCATATACCAAAGTCACTTATCCACCGGCTTGATCATCACCCGGGTCTTCATTCGATAGCCCTTTCCGTCTTTGTAGCGGATATCGGCTTCAATATCGATTTCCTCTTGATCGCCGTAAAGCGCCTCAATCAATTCTTTATAACGCTCGATGACAAATTTGCGCCGTACCTTTCTGGTGCGCGTCAACTCTTCATCATCGGCATCGAGCTCCTTGTAAAGCAGGACAAATCTTCTCACTTTGGCCACCTTCGGCAGAGAATGATTGGCCTTGGCCACTTCTTCGGCAATTAATTCGTAAATCTCCTTTTTCTGGGACAGGTCGGTAAAGGTCGTATATGCAAGTTGCCTGTTTTCCGCCCATTTACCCACATTGCCGGCATCGACGGAGATCATGGCAGCGATGTAGGGTTTCTCCTGCCCGATGACGACGGCGTCCATAATAAACGGTGAGAATTTTAATTTGTTTTCGATCAGCTGGGGCGAGAACCGGCTGCCATCGGACAATTTCATGACGTCCGCCATGCGATCGATAATGACCACATGACCGTCATCATCGATAATAGCGGCATCACCGGAGTGAAACCAGCCGTCAACAATGGTTTTGGCCGTAGCCTCCGGGTTTTTGTAATATCCTTTGAAAACCGTATCGCCTTTGGTCAGCAGCTCACCGGTGTCCGTCGTCTTTACCTCAATTTCAGGCAGGGGGGTCCCGACCGTATCCAGTCGGATGTCGTCGGTACGGTGGATAACGGAGGCGGCTGTGGTTTCGGTGGCGCCATAGGCCTGCTTGATTTTAATCCCAAGGGCCAAAAACATTTTGAAAATCTCAGGTCCCAGCGGTGCACCACCGGTGTAGGCGTGACGCAAACGGGTCAGTCCGAAGAAGTTGTTGAGCGAGCGAAAAAGCATCACATAGGCGATCCCATTTAACAGCCGCCGGCCAATGGACGGTTTTCTTTTTTGAAGTGTATCGTCGGCCATGCGGTATCCGACCGGCAAAAAGGTCTGATACACATACCTTTTGATCCAAACCGCTTCCTGGATTTTGACCTGAATATCCGAACATATTTTTTCCCAGATCCGCGGTGGCGCCAGCAAAATGTGGGGGCCGATTTCACGGATATTCTCCTGAACAGTTTCTACTTTTTCAGGAAAATTTACAGCAAAGGCTTTGTACAGGGGCCAATAGACCCCGAATTGCTGTTCTCCGATCCAGGCAAATGGAAGAAAGGACACGTATTCAAAATTGTCTTGCGCCGAATCAACCGCGTCCTGCAGCCGTGCCACCGCCACCATGTTCTGCTGGGTGATCATGCTGCCCTTGGGTAATCCAGTGGTTCCCGAGGTATAATTGATCATGCCGACATCATCCGGAGATACATCGGCGATCAATTCGTCGAAAAGTTGGGGCTGTGTCTCCGCCAACCGCCGGCCCGACGTTTGAATATCCTTGAAAAACGCGAGAAGGGGATCATCATAGTGGCGCATGCCCTTGGGATCGTCTACAATCACCTTCTTCAATTTGGGGCAGGTGGATTTGAGCTCCAGCACTTTGTCGGCCTGCTCCTGGTCACCCGCCACCAGATAAATCGAATCCGAGTGGTTGATGATATATGCCACCTGCTCCAAATGACTATCCGGATAGATACCGACGACGGCACCACCCAGGGCCTGAACGGCCAGTTCGGCGTACAGGCCCTGGGGACGGTTGTCCCCGGCATAGGCAAGGTTGTTACCGCGTTTAAAGCCCAGTTTGCGAAGCCCCAGGGCAAAATCCCTCACGTTTTCGTAGTAGCCTTGCCAGGTCACGGACTGCCAGATGCCGAATTCCTTTTCACGAATGGCCGTGCGTTTGTCACCGTAACGCTCGGCGTTTCGTTTCAGAAGCGCTGGAAGGGTGATGTTTGGATCGCGATCGCTCATGGATGGTTCGCTTAATCCGTGCGGATCCAGTCGGATATGGGCTCAAATACGTTTTTGCTGACATTGGCCTTGTATACCCTGCCCATGGGAATTTTGTTATCGACCACTGTTATCGGAGCCATCAAGCCACCCACATCAAAATCCTTGATGGACTGCAGTGCTTTGACAAGACCATCTCCGGTCAGATCCCCCGCTTTGTCGGCCCGTTTAAGACATTCCACAAATACCAGACCGGTCAAGAATCCCTGCATGTACGAGGTGGGCCGGTATGTCACATCCGGATGGTGTTTTTGATTCCAGGCCCGGATCTTTTGTATCATGGGAATGTCTTCCTGATAATAAAATGCGTAAGGCATCACGCCCAGATAGCCCTCGGCCAGAGGACCCATTTTATCCAACAACATCTTGTGAGTTCCCCAGTGAGTACCCATAAACTTCACCTTCAGACCATAATCACGGGCCTGTTTGATCACGGCGGGTACGGGTGAAAGCACAAAACCCTGAAAAATGACATATTCCGCCTTTTTACGCTTTAAATCCAGTACCTGGGAAGCCACGTCCACGCCCCCCACTTTGGCGACTTCCTCGGCCACCAGATTGAGCCCCAGCTTTTTGCACATGTCTCGACCATAAGGCACCGGATCTCTGCCAAATTCCGTGTCACTGTAAAAAAAGGCCACATTGGCACCGGGTTTTTCCTCGGCGACATATTTCAACAGGATACCGAACATATCGCTGTAGGTTGGTCCGGGCACGAAGACATACGGATTTACAGCGGGATTGGCCAGTTCGCTGGAAAAAGAGGTGGAACTGTACAGTACCTTGTATCTCTCCTTGATCTCCGGTGCAACGGCTTTTCCCATACCCGTGCTTTCCCCGTACATGATGACGGGATTGTCTCTGGCCATGATCCGTTTGAAGGCGGCGACCGCCTTATCCACACTGTAGGTGCCGTCTTCCATGATGTACTGGATCTTTTTCCCGTTGATACCCCCCTCCTCATTGGCCATCATCAGGGCATCTTCAAGACCGGCGTTAATCTGAACCCCGGCAAAGGCGAAACGGCCGGTAATGGGCTGCACGGCCCCGACTTTAATGCCATCTTCTGCAAAACACTTCAATCCAACCAATGAAAACATTCCAATTGCAATCACCAAGATAAGAATAAAAGATTTTCGCATCTTGTCTCCCTCCTTTTTTTAGAGTTTTTTACGATGGTCCTGGCCGCTTTTCAGGCCAGCGGCAGCTCTCTTGTGAAACTGCATTTCAAAAAGTTGAAGTTGGTTCTATCCTGTGTTCCTTTGCATTTCGTAGGTTGGGTTAAACCTACTCCAGGCTTTGTTGGATTTCGTTGCACTCAATCCAACCTACATGTTACCGGTATTATTGCCTAATGCGAAACCCAACAACGACCGATTTCGGAACCGAGCTCGAAAATTTTCTTTTCCGATTTGACCGACCGTTTTTTTTGGCTCTTGACGCTGCTAATCCCTGACCCTCAATAAGAAAATGGCCATAACAAAAAAAACGCTTTGATGCGGCGCCAAATTTCGGCAAGCCCCAATGGTTCAAAAATAAGAAACAAAACGATTAAAGCGCCAAATACCACTTCCTTCATCGGGATAAAAAGCTGCCCTACATCGGGAATCATTTTGCTGAGGGCGCTCGATAGCGCATTGAGCAGTTCCGGCGTCATTACCATAAAAATAGCGCCGAAAATGGACCCCAGGACACTGCCCAATCCCCCCACGATCACCATGGCCAAATATTGAATGGAAAGATGAAACGGGAAATGATCCGGCGTGACAATTCTCATAAAACTCACCCACAGGGCGCCGGCGACCCCGGCATAGAACGATGAAATGGCAAACGCCGTCAGCTTGTATCTGAAAAGGCTGATCCCCATGATTTCGGCGGCCAGATCCCGGTCACGAATGGCAACGAAGGCCCTCCCGACACGACTTCGCACGAGATTTCGGGCAAAGCCGACGGCCAGAAACACCATGAACAGGGTTAAGAAATAGAAGCGTTTTTCCGTATCCAGGGGAAAATTACCCAAAACAGGTGACGGCACATTGATTCCTCGAATCCCCTGGGTCATGGATTCCCAGTGAATGAAAATGAATTCAAAAATAAATTGTGCCGCCAGGGTGGCCATGCAGAGGTACAACCCCTTGACCCGCAACGAAGGAATTCCGATAACCAGGCCGGCCAATGCAGCGACCAACCCTGCGCTGGGCAGCGCCAGCCAGAAGGAAAAATTCAATCGTGTCATCAGGATGGCCGCCGTGTAGCCACCGACCCCCATAAAAGCAGCATGCCCCAGTGAAATCTGACCGGTATACCCCGTCAGAATATTGAGCCCAACGGCGCCGATAATTGAAAATCCGATTAAATTGGCGACATATAAAATATACGCATCGGCCACAAAAGGAATCAGAATGAGAAACATGATGAACAAAGCCAGCCAAAATTTAACGAAAAAAGACTGAAATATTTGCTCGTCTTTAATATATGTTTCTTTGAAGTCGCCGCAGCGCATGGTCACCCCTGAAATACAGTCAATCCGGCGCTATGTATGCCATAAATTTTGCACTTTCTACATTACACATTTGCCTTCCATCCCAGACCTGGTTGAATAGTTTATTGATTGAAGGGTTGATCAAGGAAATTATAGACATTACTTCAGGATGTTACGATTCTTTAAAACATGAGGTATCCAATTATTTTACAAATACGGAATAAAAGAATATTTACAGCCATTTAACCAATCAACGAATCAACCCGTCAACGATATCTGCCTTCACACCCTTTCGATGATTTTCTTGCCGAACAAACCATAAGGCCGGATCATAATGATCAGGACTAAAATAAAAAATGGCGCCACATCCTTGACGCCCCCACCGAAGATTGGATCCAGATACAAGCCGGCCAGGTTTTCCAGAACGCCGATGATAAGCCCGCCCAAAATGGCGCCGCCGATGCTGTCCAAACCGCCCAGGATGATCACTGCAAGGACTTTGAGACCGATATCCCCCAGGTAAATACTGATACCGCTGATGTTGCCGATCACGATGCCCCCGATGACGGCGGCCACCGCCCCGTAGCTCCAGGAAAGGGCGAATACCCATCGGACACTGATGCCCATCGAAAGAGCTGCCTGCTGATCGGAGGCGGTTGCACGCATGGCGACACCGGTGCGGGTCAGTTTAAAGATGAGGATGAAAATAATTGTACCGACGGCGGCAAAAATAAATCCCCACAGAAGACCGGATGGAACGATGGCAATACCCAGATCCAATGGCTCAGGAGGAAATATTTCGGGAAAAGAGCGAAAATCCGGTGACCAGATAAGGTGAGTAAGCCCTTGCAGAATGCTCGATAATCCAATGGTGACCATTACCACCGAAATGATGGGTTCTCCGATCAGTGGTCTTAAAATTATTTTTTCGAGGACGACTCCCAGCAAAATTGCAAATCCGAGGGTACATAAAAAGGCCAGCCAGAACGGCGCCCCAAGTTGGGACAAAACCGTCAGACAAATGTAGGCGCCCAGCGTCATAAAGGCACCGGTGGCAAGGTTCAAGATACCGGTAGCTTTAAAAATCAGGACAAACCCTAATGCGATGAGCCCGTAAACCCCTCCAGTTGCAATTCCGGTGATGATTATTTGTAGGAATATCTGCATCTTAAAAATTCCGAGACCATTTTTTCATCTAGCTGGCTATATTGTTGGGTGAAACTCAAATTCTCAATATCATCCCTAGAAAATGAATTCAAGTCATTTTTTAAAATTAATTTTAATTACTTAAGCATCTTGGCATGTTTTTGCCTGAGCAATTTTTTTCATAAAAAAACGAAAAAAAGACTTGACATGCCACATAGTGGCATAGTAATGTTCAACCACCCTGTGGAGTGCTTCTTAAAACATAAGATGCCTCTCCCCCCCAAGGCGGCTCATATCCCCATGAGCCGCCTTTTTTAACTCCCTTCATAAGCCACCCCGGCCAATCATGACGAGAAGTGAGAAGGTTCTACCGTTACCGGGTGATCAAAATTAATTTATCTAAATAGATTTGAACTGTCATACCAACCTGCATATTTTGACAAATCACCTGACATGATATATAAAATCAGATGATTGAAACGCTTCAATTCAGCTGTTAAATTTTATTTTCATTCATCCCAGGTGACAAAAATTTTTAAGTATAAGGAGACGATGTAATGCAAAAACATTGGACAATTATGGCCCTGGTACTTGCGCTATTGGTAATCTTTTTCACCGCTGCATGTAGCAAAAAAAAAATAAGTTCGGAACCCGTAACACTGCCAACCGCTGAGGAAGAAGCAGCCAGGAGAGCTCAAGAGGAAGCGCGCCAAAGAGAACTGGAACGACAAAAAGCCCTGGCCGAGGAAAATTTGAAAGAAGATAGTCTGTCCTCAGAGCTGGCACTGGATGAAAAAACCCAATTTGAAAATGAAGACATTTACTTCGATTTTGACAGTATTCAACTGACCCCCCAAGCCCAGGAAATACTGACGAAAAAAGCTAGATGGCTGCGAGATAACCCCGCAGCAACGGTGACCATCGAGGGACATTGTGATAATCGCGGAACCAACGAGTACAACCTGGCCTTGGGAGAAGGTCGTGCCCAAAGCGCCAAAACATTTCTGATGGATTTGGGTGTCGACGTCTCAAAACTTCGCACCATAAGCTATGGCGAGGAGCGCCCCTTGGATCCCCAGCAGACAGAAAGTGCCTGGGCAAAAAACAGACGTGCCCACTTCGTTATTGAAGAATAAATGACGATCAAACGAATCGCCTATTTTATTTCACCCCATGGTTTTGGCCACGCCGCCAGGTCAGCCGCGGTGATGGAGACCCTTCCGAAATCTGACCCTGGGATTCGATTTGATATTTTCACCTCGGTGCCGTCCTGGTTTTTCGAAGATTCAGTGTCTACTCCATTTACCTATCATCGCGTGGTCACTGATATCGGCCTTGTACAAAAAAATGCCTTTGAGGCGGATCTTGAAGACTCGCTCCGGGCCTTAAATGATTACTTTCCGCTGCAGCCATCGCTGATTGAATCTCTCACTGCAACGATTAGGGCCTTAAAAAGCGATTTAATCGTCTGCGATATTGCTCCCCTGGGCATCCTTATCGCAAAAGAGGCCCAACTCCCATCCATTCTGGTGGAAAATTTCACCTGGGATTGGATCTATCAACAATATGCCGTCTCCCATGAACCCATCAAACGACATATCGATTATTTACAACCCATCTTCAATGCGGTAGATTATCACATCCAAACGGAACCGATCTGCTGCCACCATTCGGCAGATCTAACAACCGCTCCGGTCTGCCGGAAATTAAAATCGACCGGCGTTGAAATCAAACAGCGACTGGGGTTGCCTGCAAACGTTAAAATGGTGCTGATCACTACCGGTGGCATACCGCAACATTACAACTTCCTTGAAGAATTGGGTAAATTTCGGCAAATTATATTTGTTATGCCGGGGGCCGGCCCGGTAATGAAAAGGATCGAAAACTTGATTGTTCTACCCCATCGTTCCGATTTTTATCATCCCGACCTTGTCAATGCGGCGGACGCGGTCATCGGAAAGGTCGGATATAGTACCCTAGCCGAAGTTTATCACGGAGGGGTGCCCTTCGGATACGTGGCGCGGTCGAATTATCGGGAATCCGAATCAATGGTGGCGTTTATTGAAAAACAAATGCCGGCTGTTGCCGTGAACGAGTCGGAATTCAGCGATGGAAAGTGGACTGCCAAACTTGCCGATCTGCTGGATCTTGCTCCCGTAAGACACGACATGACCAATGGCGCTGACCAGATCAGCAGATTTATCGAAGAGTTGTTATCATGATTAAACGGATTGTATCAGGAGGTCAAACGGGAGTTGATCGGGCAGCCCTGGATGTCGCCATCAAACTTGGCATCGCCCATGGCGGCTGGATCCCCCGGGGAAGATTAACTGAAAACGGTCCATTGCCGAAAAAATACCATCTGAAAGAGACGTCGAGTTCACGATATTCGGTGAGAACGGAAAAAAATGTCGTTGACACAGATGGAACCTTGATCCTATCTCACGGTGAATTGACCGGGGGAACCGAATATACCCGTAAAATGGCCATCAGACACGGCCGACCCTGGCTTCATATTGACCTGGTTCAGACGGCGGCTTTTCATGCTGCCACCGCCATTAACCATTGGATCCAAGAAAAAA
>JASFFJ010000191.1:0-11100 GCA_050124355.1 Desulfobacterales bacterium
TCGCGCAAATCAGTGGCCACCACCTTTAATTTCATTTTGGTACCGGCCACGTTGACGCCTCCTTTGGAATTAATTTCGCTGGCTGCCATTTGAACGGATTTGTGGGCTTCTTTGCCCTCTAAAAAACCCAATGAGGTTGGAACGCCGATCACAATTGACTCTGCAGCATAGACAGCCGGCCCGGCGACAAACCATGCGACCCCCATGAATAATAAAATTCCAATCAAACCGAATCTACGTATCATGATCTCCTCCTGTGGCATAAGATTTTCTCTCTAAATAGCTACATAGTAGCTATATGAGGCTAGTAACGAAGTCAAGAAATTTTTGAAACCTTTTCACCAACGATTCAGCGGTTCAGGGTTCTGAGGTTTGAAAAATAACAAATCACAAACTACAAATACCAAATAAATCACAATGACCGAAATTCAAATTCCCAAACCTGTGATCGGCCTTTTGTTTGTTATTTGTTTGTTTCTTGATGCTTGGAATTTTATTTGATCCAGGACTTAGATTCAGTGAGTGATCAATGCAGTTTTAAGGATATTTCTGAGGCACGACCCTATCGTTTTGCCACAAGTTGGTCCTGAATCCGGCGGCTGATGACCTTGGCCGCATTTCGGGTTTCTTCGGCAAGAGTCTTCATCTTTTTATCATCTAAGCTCGCCTTGAAGCCCACCGCCCAGATGGCTGACCGCAATTGCCCCAATCCCATCAATGGTGACGCCACCGCCCGGACGCCCATGATATATTCCTCATCATCTATGGCGTATCCCTTTTCCCTCACGCGCTTTAACTCCTTGTAATACGACGCGGGATCGACAATGGAATTTTCGGTAAACCGGGGCAGTCCCTTTGCGTGAACCATTTCCGCCGCCTGGTCCATTGACATGCTTGCCATAAACACTTTGCCGACCGCTCCGGCAAATAGCGGTATGGTGGAGCCCAGCGGTGCTGTAATATTGAGTTCCTGCCTTGATTCGACGATGTCAATGATGGTAACCTGGCCGAAATTCCTGATGCCTAAAAAAACCGATGTCTGCGTCTTTGCCATCAGTTCCTCAGTGACCGGTCTGGCCGAGGTTTTCAAATCAATTTGGGAATAGGCCGAACGGCCGATTTCAAGAAGGGTAAAGCCTAATTTATATTTTTTTGTGAGAGGTTCCCGCAAGACGGCCCCCAGTTCTTCCAGCGCCGAGGTCATACCGTGGACCGTGCTTTTGGCCATTTTGAGTTTTTTTGCCAGATCACTCACGCCCATCCCTTCTCTGGATGAAGAAATGGCACTAAGAATTGCAAAAGCCTTTTTTACCGAGGGGGCACCATACTTTTTCATTTTGCTTTACCATATAAACGTTGGGAATACCCCGTCAACTTTGCCGCAGGGTAGCTCATTATGTAAAGCCTTGATTTAAGATACAACATTATTAAAAAAAACGGAATTATAACCAAAAAAGATAATAGCGACAGTCTTTGTATTGGTTATAGAACCGATAAAAAATACGAAATAAAAATTCAGAACGATTCGCCCGAAATACAGTACTGCTGGCTTGACCACAGACACTCGGGCTGCATCAGATCTTGTGCCGCCTCAGTAGTTCTGAATTTATATCACCATTTAGATTATATCAAGATATGTTATAAAACTTTCCGAATCGCTATAATTGCATTTGACAATATGGCCTGAGTTCGCTAAGGTAGGCCCATCCTATCGGGGGCCGAAAATCTTCCGCTGTTTCTTCAATTTCACCCAAGGCGATGTCAGAAAAAAACGATGAGAAGAAAAATATTGGTAATCGATGACAATACCTCACAATGCAAGATTTTAAAAAAACTTTTTGAATCATGCGGATTTGCTGTCGTTGCGTTGGACAGTCCCGAAGAGGCACTTTATCTCTTGGAGTGGAAGGATTTTGATGTCATCGTAACAGACCTTCGTATGCCCTGGATGGACGGCGCCGAATTCTGTCGACGGTCGCGAAATATCAGACCGGATATGCTCATTTATGCATTATCAGGTTATATTCATGAATTTGACCGCAAAGAATTGCTTGATGCTGGTTTTGACGGCATTTTTAGCAAACCGATTCGAATTGATTTGCTGAGGGATACCATTGAAGATGATCTGAAAAAAAACCGGCTGGCTGGTTAAATTCGGCGCTAATGGAACCATGCGTAATAATGTGATCAACTGTCGCCTGAAGATCACGACTGCCTAGTTAACTCCAACCAATAGTCCATTCCCATTTGTTTGAACATTTTCTCGGCCTTGTTTATGTGAACGCGCGCCTGTCCCATTTCTCCACGATGAGCTTGAAGCATGCTTAAAACATAATATCCAATCGAGGACCATGGTCTTATTTTTCTGTCCTCCAAAATTTTAATTCCTTCCAGTATAGATTCCTCCGCTGTTTCGATTTTCAACTCATCATTGCGAGCCATTGTAATACCCAGGTATATCCGTGAGGTTCCCTCAATCCAGCGTTCGCTATGATTGTGAGATAAGGCCAATGCCGTCTGAAAAGATTCTTTAGACTGACTGAGCTTACCGGACGCCGCTTGAACCATACCCAAGACAAAATGATGAAATGACAGATAGTATGGCAGTCCAGCATCTTTTTGAATTTTCATGCCTTTTTCTACGCACTGCAGGGCAGTATCTTTGTCATGGATAAAAAAATGGCCAATACCAAGACCGGTCCATGCCAGACCCAAAAAAATTAAAGCCTCGCCCTTTTCGCAATATCTTATGCATTCCTGAAAGTGCGTTATGACATTTTTGCCGTCCCCTCGGTGCATATAGAAATAACCATAAAGAAATTCCGCCAAAGCCAGACCCGTCAAGCTGTCATTTTTTAAACCAAATTCCAGACCTTTTTTACAATAATGCTCCCCTTTTTCAAAATCTCCCAGCCACGCTAGACTATGGCCGTAATAAAGGTTCAGCGCGGTATAGACATTATTACCCAGGCCAAAGAAATCATGCTGTCGGTTTTGCCTTTCAATCAACTGAATGGCTTTAAACGCTAAAAGGGATGTTTTGTAAGGTTCTCCCGCGATGATATAAAAAGCACATAACCTGCTGGTAACCGGTGCGATGACGTCAATGTTATCGACTTTCTCGGCCTCGCGAATAGATGTTTCCGAATATCTTATCCCCAATAAAGGATCTCCGCCCCTGATGGCATGATAGCTTCCAATGCTTCCGAGAAACAATGAAAGATTTTTTTTGTCTCCCAGTTCTTCCGACAGCTGTTTTCCTAATTTAAAAAATTGCATCGAGTTATCCGGATAGCCTAACAGCTGCATTGGAATGGCCATCATATGTAAAATTTCAAGCTTCTTTTTTTGGGTCTCGCGACCGTCTTTCATCTGATTGAGAATATTGCAGGCAGATTTGTAGAATTGGAAAGCCTCCCAGTTGGAAAATTTTTTGGTCGCTTTTTCGCCGGACAACTTCAGATATTGATAGGCCTTGGCCGTTTGACCGCTTTTTGTATAGTGATAGGCGATAATCTCAACGACGGCCTCCAATTTTTTCTCAAAAAGTGCCTCCATCGCTTGCGCTATCCTTCGATGAATCTCTTTTCGTCTTTTTTGGAGTAAGCTGCTATAGGCCACTTCCTGAGTAAGAGCGTGTTTAAAGATGTATTCCAAATCCGGAAATAGCGTTTTTTCGTATATGAGCTCAAGTCCCTGAAGATGATTGAGGTAGGATTTTACGTCCTCCTGCATGTCGGCAATGGCCGCCAAAATGCGGAAGGTAAATTCTCGTCCGATAACCGATGCCAACTGCATGGTATATTTTAATCTGTTATCCAATCTATCCAGGCGTGCAGCGATAATTCCCTGGATGGTGTCCGGCAATTGAATCTCAGATGCCCTGGTGGTCAGCACCAATTGTCCGCCTTGTTGCTGAATTGCGCCGCTTTCAAGCAGACTGTGGGTGAATTCTTCCACAAACAGGGGATTGCCGGAGGATCGATCGAGGATCAGCTGTTCGAGCTCTGGGGCAACCTGTCCTCTTTCCAACAATGCTGTCACCATTTGAGCGCTTGAGACCGTCCGCAATTGGGTCAGTCCGATTTTGGTGTAATACGATTTGCTATCCCATGGATGGGTATATTCCGAGCGATAGAGGATGATGAGCATGATGTGGCTTTTGGCGATCCCTCCGATCAGGTTGTCTAAGAACTCTTCCGAAGTTTTATCGATCCAGTGCACATCTTCGAACACCAGCATCAGCGGCTTTCTTTGGCTTGCCGTGATAAAAAGTTCGCGCAGGCTTTCAAAGGTTTTTTCTCTTTTTTGTTTAGGGTTGAGCGCTAGATATGACTTGTCTTCCGAGCTTTGAGTTAAAAGTTCTTGAATGGGCGCGATACAGCTCAAGAGCTTTTTATCATATTCATATATTATTTCCTTGATTTTGCGATTGATAACATCGTCGCTATCTTCATCCTTGATGTCAAAATAGGATCTTAAGATCTCTAGAATCGGCATATAGAGGATGGATTCGCCGTAGCGAAGGCAGCGACCTTCAAAGTAAGTGAATTCTGATTTGGGCAGTTGATTGATTAACTCCAGGAGGAGTCTTGATTTCCCAACGCCGGCCTCCCCTGAAATTCCCACAACCTGTCCCGACCCGGACAGCACCCTTTCGATGGGATCTTTTAGGGCGGCCATGGAGTTAGTGCGACCGACAAATTTCGTCAAGCCTCTGGCCGCCAATGCTTTTAGTCTTGATTTTTCTTTACCGACCCTGATCAATTCATAGCCTTCCTGAGGCTTTTTTTTGCCCTTAACTTCCAGTACGCCCAATGGCAGAAATTCAAAATAATCCTTAGCAATCATATACGTGTTTTTGGATATAAAAATACTGCCTGGTCGGGCTTCCTGTTCCATCCGGGCCGCCAGATTGGTGGTATCGCCGACCGCGGTATAGTCCATCCGCAAGTCATCACCGATGGCCCCCACAACGACCAAGCCGGAGTTGAGTCCAATCCGCATTTTGAATTCAATATCGAATTCCTTTTTAAGTCTGTCGGCATAGCCAGTCAGCGCTTTTTGTATCATCAGTGCGGCATAGCAAGCCCTCTGGGCGTGATCTTCATGAGCGACCGGTGCTCCAAAAATGGCCATAATACCATCACCGGTGAACTGGTTGATGGTTCCTTCGTACCGGTGGATTTCGATCATCAGTATCTTGAAACAGCCGTCAATGATTTCATGCATTTCTTCCGGATCACGCATTTCTGAGATAGCCGTATAGTTGGCCACATCGGCAAACAATACGGTTACCAGTTTGCGTTCACCCTCAATGGCACTGCGGGTGGTGAGAATTTTTTCAGCAAGGAATTTCGGGGTGTAGGAAGAAAGGTCACGCTTGCGTATAGCGGGGAGATCTCCAACGCCTCGCAGATCATGGCCACATTCATCACAAAATTTGCTGCCGGCTCGGTTGGATGAGTGGCAGGCTGGGCAAGAGACATCAAATTTATGACCGCATTCATTACAGAATTTAGCCCCTTTGCGATTCTCAAAACGGCATTGTGGGCATTTCATTTTTTTTTTGCTCCATCTCAATTCATAAGCAGCCCCACTCTTTGGAGACGTTAAAAGGTTATTGCGTTCGCGCGATGGCATGCTTTATGGGTGAAAATCTGACCTGTGCGGGTGGCTTATGAATCGATTTTCTTTGCTGCACCCGCCATTTTAATTTCATCCAGACATAGCTTTACAATCGGTGAAATTTCCGGTGGCTGCCATTTGGTGAGTTTGGGTTCCTCCGGCCAGGTGAAGGGCAGGTGGATGGCTTTTCCGGGATAATCCGCCTTTTCCATAAACGAAAGCACCTCCAGCAGTACCGTGCGCTGGCCCTCAATATCATTTACCTGACCGACGGGCCGCCCATAGGGATATTCAATTGCCGCCACCCTTGGGATACCGATCTCTCGGTGAAATTCAGGCGTCATGGTTAGCACAATAGTTGAAAACCCTTTATCTTCTAAAAACCGTGCAACCAGTCCAACGGACCGGCAACACAGCGGTCAGGCCGGCGTGAGCAAGACTGCCTCAACATTTTCCGCCTGCATTTGACCGGCGACGTCGGGCATGGTGCGTTCAAGGAGTTCCGCCGGATCCATTTGAAAACCATAATACGAATAGCAGGTCGGGGCCAGCCGGTCGATGATGCCTTCTTTTTCGAATTCTTGAAATCTTTTCAAGGGAAGCATGACATTGATGTCCTGCTTAATGTAGTCGGTGTTGATATGAAGATGATTTACGTCAATATCTTTTTCGCCGGCGGACGCGGGGATTTGCCGGCTGGAAGGATCCCCCCATGCCGGTTCGCGTTTCTCCCTGGCAACGTCAAAAGGCGGGTCGCTCTTCATGCTGATCCCGGCTGAGGTCATCAGCGCGAACGACGTCTTACGGATCGGTTTTTTTAGCGGTGTCCAGGGAATGTCGCCCTTAAACGGCTGAACGGGTATATCTTTGGCAATCCATGCCCCCAATGAGGGCGGCAGGAACCGAAAGCCATTGACCGCCTTCTCAGTATTCTTCATTCGAATAATCTCCTTTCGAAATTTGTACGATAGAGGTCCTCATTGTTTGTCATTGGATAATTTTTAGTGAAACCGTTTTTTCCATCACGGCGTTGATGATGCGGCTTTGGTGAGGGTGTTTTTCTTTGGAATTGGGACCTCCTTTCACGATGAAACTACTATATATCGATAAGGGATTGAGTTGTCGAGGAATAATTTACCACCATGTGATGATCTGACGTTCTTCGAAAGTGTAAAGCTGGACACTGACCGAAATGAATAATCATTCATTTCTAATTTAAATGCCTTCCCGTTTAGAGTTGAACTTTCTTTTCAGCGATATAAATATAGTATTTTGTAATAAATATAAAAATATTTAAATATAAATCAATTCAATTTGAATTTATACTTGACAGGTGAAATTTAACATTGTATTATGAATGAGCATTCATTCATTATTTCAGCTATGGATAATACTTCCTATCGATTGGTAAGGGCAATGATGCATTGATTCACTCAGGACTAGGTTTCGAGTGAAAAATTATACTATAATTGCGACTCGAAGCACTAAGCAGGGAGGTTAAAATCAATAAGAAAAATAAAAATAATAAATATCATCTTATCCTGGAAGCAGCGGTGAAGGTGTTTGCCCGACAGGGGTTTTATCAGTCAACAGTTGCTCAGATCGCCAGGGAAGCCGGCGTGGCGGATGGGACCATTTACTTGTATTTCAAAAATAAAGACGACATCCTGGTCAATTTTTTTCAATACAAAACCAAACAGGTCTTTGAACGGTTCCGAGTGGAAGTTAACCGTGCCGAGAACAGCCTGGATAAGCTGCATAATTTAATCAGGCGGCATCTTGCCGAGTTTCAACGAGACAGAGACATGGCCATTTTGTACCAGGTGGGAACCCATCAGATCGATCGCTTGGCCGAAGACCAGATCAGAGAGATGTCTAAAATGTATCAAGACCTCATTTCAGAGATTGTCGAAGCGGGGCAGCAAGAGGGCCGCATCCGCAAGGATCTCTATGTCGGTCTGGTAAAACGCTTCATTCTTGGCGGCGTCGATGAAGTGATCAATACCTGGCTGCATTCGGAAAGAGAATATGACCTGGTTTCCATGGCCGATCCACTGGTGGAGCTTTTTGTGAGAGGTATCGGGACCATTGGAATGACGAACGACGAATGACGATTGACGAATTGTGGATGTCGCGTCGCCGGGTAAATGATAGCGTGATCTATCATTAGAGTCCGGCTTCAAGACGTCGAGAAACTCTAAAAATGGTTTCAGGTGTCAGCGACACCGCTGGCCTGAAAAGCGATCAGTCTGATAAAAAAACTTTGCCAAGGGAAAAGTTTAGCTAACCGCAAGAACGCGGAGTTCGCGAAGATTAATAAAAAAAGGAGCGATAATAATGGCACAACAAATCGCAGATCGAAGAGATATAGATTTTGTTCTCCACGAGCTATTGCATGTCGAAGAATTGAGCGCGCATCAAGATTTTGCTGAATTCAACAAGAAAACGATAGACCTCATTGTCGCAGAAGCACGCCATCTGGCCATCAAAGAGATTTTGCCGACCCAAATTGACAGCGATCGGGAAGGCACCCACTTTCAGGCCGGCAAGGTGACGGTACCGGCGTCATTCCACAAAGCCTGGGAACTATTTAAAGAAGGTGAGTGGCTGGCCATGACCGAGGATCCAAAATGGGGCGGGCAGGGGATGCCGCGGGCCGTCGCCCTGGCTGCCAGTGACTATATGAATGGGGCCAATTTTGCGTTTATGATGTATGCTGGTTTGACCCACGGGGCCGGCAAGCTGGTTGAAGCTTTTGGAACCGAGCAGCAAAAAGAGATTTTTTTAAAAAAAATGTATGCGGGTGAGTGGGCCGGCACCATGCTGTTGACCGAACCGGAAGCCGGTTCCGATGTGGGGGCGCTGACAACGTCGGCCGTTAAAAATGGGGACGGTACTTATACACTGACCGGGAATAAAATCTTTATTTCATCCGGGGAGCATGATCTTGCAGAAAATATCATACATCCCGTTCTGGCGCGCATTGAAGGGGCGCCCGAAGGTACCGATGGTATCTCCCTTTTCATCGTTCCCAAGATCTGGGTTAATGAGGACGGTAGCCTGGGGGATCCCAATGATGTCGTCTGTACGGGCGTTGAAGAGAAAATGGGAATCCACGGGGCTGCGACCTGCTCCATGTCACTCGGCAGCAAGGGTAAGTGCCGGGGAATGCTGCTGGGTGAAGAAAATAAAGGGATGCGCAACATGTTCTTAATGATGAACGAGGCCCGCTTGTTGGTGGGAATTCAAGGGTTTACCTGCGCCAGTGCAGCCTACATGTATGCCGTCAACTATGCCCGCCAGCGGGTTCAGGGTAGACATCTATTGAACATGACGGATAAAAACGCGCCATCAGTTCCGATTATACAGCATCCGGATGTACGACGCATGTTACTGACCATGAAGGTCTACGTCGAAGGGATGCGCAGTCTCCTGTATTACATCGGAATGTGCGATGACCGGGTTGATGTTGCCGAAAACGAGGAAGAAAAAGCCAAATTCAAGGGCATTATCGATCTGTTGATCCCATTGGCCAAAGGCTATGTCTCCGACAGGGCGTTTGAGGTCTGCAATCTCGGTGTCCAGGTTTACGGCGGCTACGGCTATATCAAAGAATATCCCATGGAACAGCTTCTGAGGGACTGCCGGATTACCCCCATATATGAAGGAACCAACGGTATACAGGCCATGGATCTGTTAGGCAGAAAGCTTGGGATGAATAAAGGCAAGCCGATTATGGATCTGATGGGAGAGATTCAAAAAACTATTGCTGCTGCCAAGGCGCAGGCGAAAGTAGAGACCTTTGCCGGAGAGGTAGAGACGGCGCTGAACAAACTGGGAGCGGTCGCCCTGCATCTGGGTAAAACGGCCATGTCAGCGGAGGTATTGACCGCTTTTGCCCATGCCTACCCCTTCATGGAGGTAGCCGGCGACGTCGTCATGTCCTGGCTGCTGCTGTGGCGGGCCACCATCGCTGCTGAAAAGCTTGAAAACGGGGCCAAGAAAAAAGATTTCGCATTTTACGAAGGTCAGCTGAAGAGCGTTGAATTTTTTGTCCATTGTATGCTGCCGGTCACACTCGGTAAAATGGATGCAATTCTCGCGAGCAATAGCGCCGTGGTGGAAATTGAAGAAGATTCTTTTGGAGGGAAATAGGCGGGTTGCGGGTTTCAGAGGTCGGAGGGCAGAGGGAAAAGAACGATGGACGAGGGACGAAGGACGATGGGAGACAGAGGTCGGAAGTCAGAGGGCGGATGACAGGTCTGATGATGGCACTCATTCAATAATTACGGCCCGGTCTTGTCTGAACAGTGTATTCATGATATGCAAGCCCCTTGTATTTGATATGGGTTCAGGGTTCAGGGTTAAAAAAAAACAGACAAATCGTATCAAAGGGATAGTGCCTTCATCTGGATATAAATCTCTTTTGGCCAATGGGGTATTTCGGGTATATCGGATTTTGATTAATATTGCACTTAGGATTCACCGGTTGTAACCTTTGAACCCCTGGCCCAGACCGAACTTGCCAAGATGTGGTGATGAAAAGCCAAAGTCCATAGTATGCGATAACAATGTCATAGCCACATCCCGTCGCACCAGGGCGGGCTTGAACGCTGAACTTGGAACCTGTTAGTTTTACATCTCATCATAGGAGCGTGAACGAACAACATGCAACCCGCATTGATTTCTCCGGCTTCGGCCTCATTTCTGGGCATCCCCTTGAACATTATTTATACCCTGATTCCCCTGGTTGGCATCGGGGCCTTTGCCTATATCATCTATAAACGGTTGACGCCGCTGCTCAGGGCAGCACCGGATGATCGCTTCAACCGATTTGCAGAAAGAATCCAGTCGGTACTTAAAATCTGGCTGGCCCAATGGCGGCATCCCCGCTACCTGCTGGCGGGTGTGGTCCATATTTTCCTTTTTGCCGGTTTTCTGATCCTTGGCGCCCGCTCCACCCAACTGGTATTCGTGGGCATTGTGGAAGGTTTCGAGTTGCCGGGTTTCAGGGGGGCGTTCGGTGCTTTCTACAACGTTTTAAAGGACTATGCTGGTACCTGGGTTCTGATTGCAGTGGCCATCGCCGCTGTGCGGCGGGGATTTTTTAAGCCGGCCAGATATGCGGTGCCGCCTCAGTACGGGCGCGATCATACCTGGGAGGCAATGCTGGTACTGGGCCTTATTGCAACGCTGGTGGTAACTGAAAGTCTATTCGAAGCCTCGCTGGTGGTGGCCCAAATTCAAAAGGGATCGCATACTGACATCGTCGCGCCTTTGACCCTAATGTGGTTTTTCAGGCATTTGTTTATCGAGGCGTCAACATCGACGCTCCAGGGTTTGCATTCCGCTACCTATTTTATCCATGAGATTACCTTTTTCTTTTTTCTGTGTTTCTTGCCCCTTGGCAAGCACTTCCATGTCATTACTTCCATCTTCAACGTATTTTTCATGCGTCTGGATAAGGGCAAT
>JASFFJ010000192.1:0-11087 GCA_050124355.1 Desulfobacterales bacterium
TTGGTATATGAAAGGCCGCAGATAAAATTCGAAATCCGAATACTCGCCTGCCAGAGCCGTATTGCAGAGCGTGAGCTATTCCAAAAAAATCTACTGATTTTTGATATAGCCGCAAAAGGCGCAAAAATCACAAAAGTAAAGAATCCTGGCCCAGGAGACCAGGCTTAGGTTTGCCATTGGAAAGGGCTTTTAAAGATAGCCAGTGTCGAAATTCAGAAGCCAGAAGTCTGGAGTCAGAATAGATTGATGTCGCTTCACGCCGACACATTTTATGCTTTCCGGCTGAGCCGAAGGCAATTTCCTTCTTCTGAATTCTGTCTCCTGTCTTCTGTATTCTTGTCAGCCCATATCGCCGAATAAATATTGAACCAGGGTGACGGCGGCAAGGGTTGCGGTTTCGGCCCTCAAAATGCGGGGACCCAGTCCGGCTTTAACAAAACCGCTGTTTTCGGCCAGTTGAATTTCATGCTGGGTAAACCCGCCTTCCGGGCCCAGCATCAGCAGAATTTTTTTTATAGAATCTTTGCCATTCGATCCCATGTCGCTATTGAGCGGGGATGATTCATTTTCCCAGAAAATGATGTTCAGATCGTATTTTTTGCCAACATCCAACACCGCTTCAAAAGACAGCGCTTCGCCAATCTCCGGTAAATCGACGCGTCGACACTGTTTGAGGGCTTCGGCAGCAATGCGCTGCCAACGTCGGCGGCGGCCTGCAAGACGGCTCGCATCGGGTGCTGGGATAGAACGCTGGGAAAAAAAAGGAATCCATTTGGCAACGCCCAGTTCACAAAGCTTACGCACCAGATCATCCATTTTTTTTTCTTTTAAAAAGGCCTGGGCAACTATGATATGCGCCCCGGACCGCAAAGCGACGCGACCCCTGTTGAGAATTTCAACGTCAACAATTGCAGGGGACATTTTTCTGATCATGGCTTCATATTCAAAACCAGCGCCGTCAAAAAGCTTAATGCGATCACCCGCTTTTAATCGCAATACATTTTTGATGTGATGGGCATCAGATTTTCGAATGGCAACCAGGGAATTTATTGCCGGAGATTGATCAATGAAAAAGTGTCGCATGATTATTTTCATAACCATTGATGAAGCTATATTGTCAATATTATTTTAGCCTAAAGAAACAAAAGCCTCAGATGAACATTAATTATTAGCCACCCCGATGAAATAAAAGCAACAAAGATTTCATTGGGCAAGCAGAATCACACAGAAAAACACAGACATATTTATACCTTATTGATCGGTTTCATATGTCTTGACACGGTTCAGGCCGTATGATAATTTTTCGAACGATAATAGCAATTTGAAATTCTTTCGCACAATATTGATTTCACCGCCCCGATTAAATAAGTACAATAGAGATTTAATTGGACAGGCAGAGACGCTAAGGACGCAGAGAGGTTTTTTTCTTAATCTTTGTGTTCTTTGCGCCTTTGCGGTGAATATATACACAGTTCAACGTATTCCCTTTGCCAAACGGAAATAGCCATGTTCTTCAAAAAAAAAGACCCCGATCGAAAAGTTGCCAAAGACGAGCCTTCCGAAGATGATCCCATCATCGAACTCACCGACGAAGTTAAAATAGAACCGGGAGAAGCGCTCGAAGCCAAATCCTCACCAACCGATGAATTTATCCCACCCAAAGCAGATACAGATCCCTTGAAAGGAGAGGATGAAAATTTAATCGTCTTCGAAGAAAACGAAAATTCATCGTTGGAAGACGATCCTTTCACCGAAGACGATGAAATTGATTTTTTTACCGAAGAGGATGAACTGGCCGAAGACGATGAGATCATTGCCATACCTTCCGAAGTATCCCCTACATTTGGCGAGGAGAATGAGGAGCTCGAAATGCTGACAGATCTGGATTTCGAACATGAAGAGAAGAAAGATATCATTCCCACCGCTGAATTGGACAACGATGAGATCGATACTGATGACGATATCATCGAAATCATCGAATTTGATCGGCATTACGAGGATGATGAGGTCATAGAGCAAGCCGGTCTTTCGAACCGATCGGCACAGGAGGATGGAGATTTTCTTGACCTTTTTGATGCCAACGAGAAAGGCCCTCCCGAGGATGGGGAAATGAGAGAATTGAGCGAGTCTGAGGAAAAAGCCGTGGAGGATGAAATGCGTCTTTTTTTCGACGATGTCTTTCAAGACAACAGCGAAATTGAAGACAATGCCGCCCAACTCGTTGAAAAATTTTCTGAAAGCGATAGGAATTTGGATCTAACTACAGCTGCTGCAGCACTCTCATCGGGGGCTGGTAGTGAGGATGCGGCCTCCCCTTCCAAAGATCTATCCGAAACGGACGAGCACCGGCAAACGGATTCACTGGCATCCAATAACGGTGACACCCCGGTCGAATCTTACGGGCAAATCGACCAGGCCATCGAACGTATTATCAATGAAAAATTCGCCGGACGGATTGAACACATCATCTACGAAATTATCGAAAAGGCGGTTCAGAGAGAAATTGACCGGCTAAAAGAGTCCCTCCTTGAAGATCGTCCTCCCGAAGACCATCGTTGAATCATTGTATTGAAATTTCATAACTTTTATGGAATCACAGTGTATTTTACGGCCACTCTGACGGTCAGCCGAATGGAATGATGGATTAGTGGAATTCTGACCCACCCCGGCGCAATTCGGTGCTAACCGCTTTTTCTGGTAAAGCCTGGACTATAGTTTAAAATTGACAAGCTATGAATTCGATCAGTGCCAGGGAATACTGGGTATGAGAAGCGGAATAAAATAGGATAACGATGTAAAATTTGTATCGTCTGTTATTGTCCTGAGCCTGAAAAAGCGCTGGTAAATTGGGGGGGATTAATCTATAATCCCCCTTTTTTATTTCATGAGTATGAATTCAGCCACTAAGACTCAAAGGCACAAAAAAGAATCATAAATTTAAGCGGGTTAGAAAGACGGCAACTATAATAACTAGATCGTTGCCTTTGCGACTTAGTGCCTGGTGGCAGAAACATAAAAAATTTTGAAAACGGATCGATGATGAGATGCTAAGGCCAATTTGGATGTGAAGGAGTTTAATATAGATGAGTGTTAAGCAATTTGACAAGAGTTATGAGCCCCATGATGTCGAAAAACGCTGGTACGCTTACTGGGAGAACGAACAGCTGTTTGCAGCCGATGAACAAAGCCCGAGCGAAAGCTATGCCATCGTCATTCCACCGCCGAATGTAACCGGCGTCCTGCACATGGGGCATGCATTGAACAACACCATGCAGGATATTTTATGCCGCTACCGCCGGCTCCAGGGAGATAATGTTTTGTGGATGCCGGGAACCGACCACGCCGGCATAGCGACTCAAAATGTTGTCGAAAAAAGTCTGGCCCAAAATGGTAGCGATCGACATCAACTGGGCAGGGAAAAATTCATTGAAGCTGTCTGGCAGTGGCGCGAAAAATACGGCAGTGCCATTATCAACCAGCTCAAACGCCTGGGAGCATCCTGCGACTGGCAACGCGAACGCTTCACCATGGACGAAGGTCTGTCCCGCGCAGTGCGGAAGGTGTTCGTCCAGCTTTACGAGGAAGGTCTCATTTACCGTGGCAATTATATTATCAACTGGTGTCACCGGTGTCACACGGCCCTGGCGGATCTCGAAGTGGAACACGAAGAACACAACGGCCATCTCTACCACATCCGCTACCCCTACCCGGATGGCAACGGCGGCATTGTCGTGGCAACGACGCGGCCGGAGACCATGTTAGGCGACACAGCGGTGGCGGTTCATCCGGAAGATGAGCGCTACCGGGACCTCGCAACCGAATCAGTGATTTTACCATTGATGAACAGGGAGATTCCCATCATCAGAGACAGCTATGTCGACATGACATTTGGCACCGGAGGCTTAAAAGTCACCCCGGCCCATGATCCCAATGACTTCGAAATCGGCGCCCGCCATGATCTGGAGAGCATAAAAGTCATCAGCGACGAAGGCAGCATGACCGAACAGGCCGGGCAGTTCGAGGGATTGGATCGGTTTGAGTGCCGCGATGCCGTCGTCAAAGAACTCGAAAAACAAGGGTTGCTGGTTAAGGTCGAACCCTACCAGCATAGCGTCGGCCATTGTTACCGATGCAAGACCGTCGTAGAGCCAAATCTGTCAAAACAATGGTTTGTCAGCGTGAAACCCCTGGCCGAGAAAGCCATCGCCGCTGTTGAAAGCGGACAGACCAAAATCATACCGGAGATGTGGACCCATACCTATTATGACTGGATGAACAATATCCGGGACTGGTGTGTCTCCCGGCAGATCTGGTGGGGACACCAAATTCCGGCCTGGACCTGTGACGGCTGCGGCAAGATCGTGGTGGCAATGGCGGCACCCCAAACATGTCCGGATTGCGATGGGAAGGATCTCGTTCAGGAAACCGATGTGTTGGACACCTGGTTCAGTTCGGCGCTGTGGCCATTTTCAACAATGGGGTGGCCGGATGAAACGCCTTTGCTGAAAACCTTTTATCCAACCTCTGTGCTGGTTACCGGATTTGACATCCTGTTTTTCTGGGTGGCCCGTATGATGATGATGGGCATCCACTTTATGGATGATATCCCGTTTAAAGACGTCTATGTACACGCCCTGGTAAGAGATGAAGACGGCAAAAAAATGAGTAAATCAAAGGGCAATGTGATTGATCCCCTGGACGTAATTGAGCGCTACGGAACGGATGCTTTCCGGTTCACCCTGGCTGCATTTGCCGCCCAGGGTCGGGATATCAAAATGTCTGAAAAGCGGGTGGACGGCTATCGACATTTTATCAACAAACTTTGGAATGCCGCCCGCTTTTCCCTGATGCACCTGGATCGCGGATACGAAGAACTAAATCTGCAAACCCTTTCCTTACCGGACCAATGGATTGTTTCCCGTCTGGGACAGGTGACGACGGAAGTTGCCGATGCCCTGGATGACTATCGTTTCAATGAGGCCGCCGCAACACTTTACAATTTTGTGTGGCATGAATTCTGCGACTGGTATCTCGAGGCCATTAAGCCCGCGCTCTATGATAAGAAAGGCCCCGGAGCAAAAGAATCAACCCGGGCGGTGCTGTGGCGGGTCCTGCGCGATACTCTCGTACTACTGCATCCATTTATCCCTTTTGTGACAGAAGAAATCTGGCATCACTTACCCGGCACCGACGGTTCGATTATGAAAGCCGCCTACCCCGTGCCAAGTGTGGATACCGCCGATACTATGCAGCCGCAAACGGCGGAATCAAAAATGATCATTTTAATGGATGTGATCACCGGTATTCGAAATGTGCGTGGAGAAATGAATATTTCGCCGAACCTGGCCTTAGAGGTGCTGATACAATCAGACGACGAAAAGGCCCGCAAGATCATAGAAACCCATCAGGACATCATCGTCAATCTTGCCCGGCTCAGTTCACTGGAGGTTCAACAAGCCGGGAAAAGACCGAAATCATCGGCGACAGCTGTGGTAAACAGCGCATCCATTTTTGTCTTCCTGGAGGGCATCATTGATTTTAGCAAAGAAGCCCAACGCCTGGAAAAAGAGATTAAAAAGCTGACCACCGAGTTGACGACGGTGGCTAAAAAATTACAAAATGAGGAGTTTCTGAGCAAAGCCCCCCCGGATGTCATTGAGAAGGTGAAAGATAAACAGGGCGTTTTGCTGGAAAAGCAGCAGAAGATTCAGAAAAATCTGGATCGCATCAAAGCGCTGGAAGACTGAGAAGACTCGTTGAATAGTTTATTGGTTGACTGGTTGATTCGTTATACTATGGTCATCAATCCAGTACGTTAGGACTTTTTTAAATATCAAAGGGTCCAATTATTTTGCAAATCCGGAGTTAGTCTATATTTGCACCCACTTAACCAATCAACTGATCAGCCTATTTGCGAATTCTGAAAATAACTTTGAACTGTACAACTTTGAGCCTAAAACGTTTGCGAAAATATCAGCTTTTAGCTGCTGCTTCCGGGGATGTGTCTGCATACAGCATGGAAACCCTGTTGCGTCCGTTGCGCTTCGAACGATACATTGCCTGATCGGCTCGCTGAATGAAGGTAGACAACGCTTCTTTGGGGTGGTATTCGGTAGCGCCAATACTGATGGTGACCGTCACGGATTCTCCGCCTTCCGGTAAAAATGGCTCGGCCTCCAATGCGGTTCGAATACGCTGGGCAACCGTTCTGGCTTCCTCGCCCGCGGTTTCCGGCAGGATTACCGTAAACTCCTCGCCGCCATAACGGTAGGCAGAGTCATTGGTTCTCAAACAGGATTTGATAATCCGGCTAAAGCCGACCAGAACTTTATCTCCTTCAAGATGACCGAATTTATCGTTGTATTCCTTGAAGTGATCGATATCGAGCAGTAACAACGTGAGCGGGTGTTGATAACGGTTGGAGCGATCTATCTCCAATTCCAGCTGGGCGTAAAATGATCTTGAGTTATAAAGCTTCGTGAGGCCATCGGTGATTGCAAGTTCTTGCAGTTTCTCCATCATCCGATTGCGTTCATTGGTGAGCTCGCGCTCTTTGAGCACCCGTTTCAGCCGTAGCATCAGTTCCCCGAGCCGAACCGGTTTAATGACAAAATCGCTGGCGCCAATATTGATTGCCTCTTCGTAGGAATAGTTATCGCTGTAACCGGTCATCACAATGACATCGGAGGCACTGGCTTTTTTGATCAATTTTGTCAGCTCTAACCCGCCCATGACAGGCAGCATAATGTCCGTGATAACGACGTGGAAATTTTCCTTTCCCATTAACTCGAGAGCTTCTTCCGCGCTGGAGAGGGCTTTGGCATAATAGCCGACGGTTTGGATGTACTCGTGCATGGTATCGCGCACACCGGCATCGTCATCGACAATTAAGATGCGGGTATCAGCTTTGGATGAAGCCATTTGAATAGCCGCTCTGAATTATATAAGTTCACTGCAGACTTGACAGCCACTCGAAAGAATTGATAAAAGACTAAATTTATTAATTATAGTAGCCTACTATAGCTGGAAACCGGATGAGTGTCAACTCTCTTTTACCCTTGACACAACTGCATTCCGGCAGATTGAAGACTCAATAATTTGATTACTTTTCTTCATAATTGAAAATATGCAAAACATAAGAAATTTCAGTATTATCGCACATATTGATCACGGCAAATCCACCCTCTCGGACCGTCTGATCCAGATTACCGACATCATCTCCGAACGGGATTTTCAGGATCAAATTCTCGATACCATGGAAATCGAACGGGAACGCGGTATCACTATTAAAAGCCAGACGGTGTGCCTGCCGTATACGGCTCAGGATGGAAAGTCATACTTTCTAAATCTCATCGACACCCCCGGGCATGTGGATTTTACTTACGAGGTCTCCCGCTCCCTGGCCTCCTGCGAAGGTGCGCTGCTGATCATTGATGCCAGCCAGGGGGTCGAAGCCCAGACTCTGGCAAATCTCTATCTCGCCATGGAGCATGATTTAGAAATTATTCCGGTTATCAACAAGATTGACCTTCCCTCCGCGGATATCGATCGGGTAAAAAAGCAAATTCATGATGATCTCGGTCTTGAGCCGGAGGAAGCGATCCTGGTATCCGCCAAAGAGGGCATTGGAATCGAAAACGTATTGGAGGCGGTGGTTCAAAGGCTGCCCCCGCCGTCCGGCCGTCCCGACCAACCCTTAAAAGCCCTGATTTTTGATTCACACTATGATTCCTATCGGGGCACCGTGGTGCATTTTCGCGTGTTCCAGGGACGGATTGCTAAAGGAGATATGATATCGTTTATGTCCAACAATGCCAGTTACAAAGTTGAGGAAGTCGGCATATTCCAGCTGGACATGATCAAGCAGAAACAATTATCTGCCGGACAGGTCGGTTATATGATTGCCGGAATCAAAACCGTCAGTGATACCCGTTGTGGTGACACGATCACACTTAAGAAAGAACCCTGCGATGCGCCCATGCCCGGCTTCAAAGAAGCAAAACCGGTGGTATTTTCTTCCATTTACCCGGTGGCCTCCGATGGTTACGAAGAATTGGTGATCGCCCTTGAAAAGCTGAAGCTAAACGATGCCGCCCTGATCTATGAAAAAGACACCTCCGTCGCTCTGGGCTTCGGTTTCCGGTGTGGGTTCTTGGGCCTGCTGCATCTGGAAGTCGTCCAGGAGAGACTCGAACGGGAATACGGGCTTTCCCTCATCCTCACCGCCCCGTCGGTTCAGTATAAATTGACGATGAGCGACGGCACTGAGCAATCCATCGACAATCCTGCGCTTTATCCCGATCCTACCCTCATCGAGGTCACCCAAGAGCCCTTTATCCGGGCCGCGATCATTGTACCGGATCGTTACATGGGCGCGGTCATGAAGCTTTGCCTGGAAAGACGCGGTATCAACAAAAATTATCAATACCTCACCAGTGACCGTCTCGAGATGATTTTTGAGATACCGCTGGCGGAGGTCATATATGATTTTTATGACAGGCTCAAGTCGATCACCCAGGGGTACGGCTCCTTTGACTACGATATCATCGACTTCAGACATACCGATCTTGTCAAGATGGACATTCTCATCAACGGGGAGCGGGTGGATGCCCTGTCTCAACTGGTACACCGGGACAATGCGGTTGCAAGGGCACGCACAGCCTGCGAAAAACTGCGGGATGAAATTCCGCGACAGATGTTTAAAATTGCCATTCAGGGGGCCATCGGCGGCAACATCATCGCCCGCAAAACCGTATCGGCGTTCAGAAAGGACGTCACCGCCAAATGCTATGGCGGCGACATTACCCGCAAACGCAAACTGCTTGAAAAGCAAAAAAAGGGAAAAAAGAGAATGAAGATGGTCGGCAAGGTGATGATTCCCCAATCCGCCTTTCTGGCAGTGCTGAAAACCGATACGGATTAGACTGAGTTTAGAATGAGGGATGCGGTAATTTTGCAAAATCTTGAATTTAAATCGTTTATCTCGAAATTCAGCGGCTAAAAATTTCAAATAACAAATCACAAATACCAAACAAATAACAATCACCGAAATTCAAAATTCCAAACAATTGGTGTCTGATATTATTTGTGATTTGGTTATTGTATTTTGGAGTTTATTTGTAATTTGGTGCTTGTTTTTTGCGAATTATAATACTTTAGTCTATTTTATATCCAATTAGCCGTCTCGACAATCGGCGGCAGCGCTGAAACCCGAAAACTTAATATTCATTTTTTCTTACAATTCGAATCTTCTTCCTTCAATCCGTCCTGGTAACAGTTCTTACCATACCAAACAATTTGGTGGCAGATCCCCCGGACAATTCTGACCTCCTTTGCCCGCAGCTGCATGCGGGAGAAAAAACGGCGCAGGTTATTCATGAAATAGTCCGGATTATCCGGATTGATAAAGCTGATACGGATCAGTGCATCTTTTAGCTGCGCATACATGGCCTCGAGCTCGTGCCGGTTGGCCAGACGCGGCGCAAACTCTCCAGGTTTATTGCAGCTGAAGCGAAACAACTCATAGCATATAATCATGACCGCCTGGGCCAAATTGAGCGAAGAGAATTCGGCCGTGGGAATGTTGACCAGAATATCGCAAAAACGGATGTCGCGGTTGGTAAGCCCGCGGTCTTCAGGTCCGAACAGAATGGCAACCTGATTTCTATGGGCTACGGGAAGAAGCTTTTGGCCCAGATTTGACGGTGAACTGACAACCTTGCGCTGGCCACCCAATCGGGCGGTGGTGCCGACCACGAAATTAAAACCAGCCAGTGCCTCGTCTAAGGTATCGTAAACCCTCATTTGCTCAACCACATCCGAGGCCGCGTGAGTTGCCATGCGGCAGATTTTCGTCAGGTCGCAATTATGGGGGGCAACGACAACCAGCTGACCGATACCCATATTGCAGATGGCCCGGGCGGCAGCCCCGATATTTTCAGGAAACCGCGTGCCGAGCAAAACAATGGATATGTTTTCGAGGTTGATTCTGGCGGACATCAACGAATAATTTCAAAACGATTGAAAAAGTATGATATTTCAAAGGATGCCGTCTCGGGTGCATCGGAACCGTGAACCACATTTTTTTCGATGTCGGTGGCAAACTGCCGTCGAATGGTTCCATCCGCAGCTTCCTTATAATTGGTGGCGCCCATCAAATCCCGATATCTGGCAATTACATTTTCTCCTTCCAGAACCATGACGACAGCCGGACCGGAACTCATGAAACCGGTCAGGCTTTCGAAAAAAGGCCTTTCACGGTGGACGGCATAAAAGCCTTCGGCCTGGGCTTTGGTCATGTGCACCATTTTCATGGCCACGATATTCAGATCATTTTGTTCCAGCAGCTTGACGACATCGCCGATCAGACCACGGTTGACGCCGTCGGGTTTAATGATTGAAAGTGTTCTTTCCATGATATAAATGTCCTTTTTTAACTTTTTAAGTAGGTAGAACGACAAACCCCAGGTGGCATAACAGATGCCGCTTGGCAAGTCAACATATGTCAATTCGGTTGACAAAGAATTTATCAGTATTTAGAATTCCGACGAAGTCCTATTGATTTGAAAACCGATCTGATGACGGGAGGGATATTCGATGCCGATTTATGAGTTCTACTGTGAGGATTGCAATACCATTTTTAATTTTTTTTCAAAGACGATCAATACGACCAAAAGGCCCAAGTGCCCCAAATGTAAGACCAGGAAGCTATCGAGGCAAATGTCGGCATTTTCGTTTACCGGTAAAGCCAAAGAAGACGGTGATATGGATGATTTGCCCTTTGACGAGAACAAAATGGAAAAAGCCATGCAGATGCTGGCCGGGGAAGCTGAAAATATCAACGAAGATGATCCCCGTCAGGCTGCCAATCTGATGCGCAAACTCACAGATATGACCGGACTTGAACTGGGCGACGGCATGCAGGAGGCGTTGAAACGAATGGAAGCCGGTGAGGATCCCGATGCAATAGAGGCTGAAATGGGAGATCTTTTGGAAGGGGAAGATCCATTCACATTGCCTGAAAAAAAAGGCGGCGTAGCCACCAAGAAGCGACCGGCGCCGCAAAAAGATGAAACCTTGTATGACCT
>JASFFJ010000193.1:0-11067 GCA_050124355.1 Desulfobacterales bacterium
AAAAAATGCGATTTGTTTTTTCATAGTTTGGTTCTCCCTATGCCTTTTTAACGTCAGCGAACTGGTCGTGGATTGCCACGCCCGGTGCGCCAGTTTTAAATTTACCCATGTCGGCCGGCTCGTCGTCTACCACATTTTGCACGTTGAACTTATTTTTATTGTACCAGGCCTCATACATCAACAGTGCATCCCGAGGAACGTTATCCGTCAGCTTGGCCTTAACTTTGACCTCCCCCACTTTACTAAAAACTACGACAAGGTCACCCTCTGCAATCCCTTTGTCCGTAGCGGTTTTGGGATGGACGTACACGAAGGGTTCGGGGTTGAAGTCGTGCATCCAGTCCAGGTTTTGAAACTGGGAGTGAATGTTAAACTTGGAATGCGGCGTCAGCAGCCGCAGCGGAGCGTACGGCTTGCGGTTGGGCTTATATTTGGGCAAGGCATCGTGGCCGTGCTCGGCGGCCAGTTCGGATAAAAATTCGTATTTGCCCGAAGGCGTGGCAAACTTGCGGTCATGCCAGGCAGCTGTTGAAGGAAGGTTGGCCTTGCGGGGGCCTTTTTTCAGATCCTCCCAGGACTTCAGGCCAAACATGTCATAGATGCCCTTGTTGAATTCCTTGATCATCCAATCCTTGGTATCAATTTCGGTGGGAAATGTGCAGGATCCCGGCGACAGTTCGTTTATTTTTTTGGAGAGCGCCGCGGCGATCTCGATATTGGATTTAGATTCATACAATGGTTTAACCGCTTGTTCATTGAGACCGATCCAGTAGTGCCAGTAGGATACATTTACCGTCCATTCCTCCAGGTTGGTGGTCACCGGCAAAATAATGTCGGCCAGCTCTGCGGTTTGGGTAAAAAATTTTTCAACCACCACCACCATTTCGGGCTTTTTAAAGGCTTTTTTCATTAGGTTCAGGTCAAAGTCCTGTGAGACGGGGTTTTTGCAGGATACCCATAACATCCGAATGGGAGGGTTATCGGCTTCTAAAAGGCCTCTGGCGGTTTTGTTGATATTGAGCGTTCGATCGGAAAATTTGACTTCTTCTTCCTGTTTAAAATCGAACTCTCCTTTGGGCCCGGTTTTTCCGATAAAGCCCTTCGAGTCTTTAGGCTGCTTCTGGACCAGGGCATGGTAGTTAAAGCCCCAGGTCTGAAGATGACCGTAGCGGGCGCCGCCCCCTTCTTTACCGATATTACCGGTCATTGCGACGAGGGCATCAATGGAGCGAACGGTCACCCCGCCGTTGACATGTCGTTGCAGCCCGTAGCCGATCCAGATGGTCGCCGGTTTGGCAGTGGCAAACTCCTCGGCCGTGCTGGCAATGGCAGCAGCCGGGATACCGGATTTTTCAGCGGCCCACTCGACCGTGATTTCACTTTTGAGGTAATCCTCGAATTCACTGAAACCAATTGAGTGGTTGTTCACAAAATCCCGATCGATCATATCTTTATCCAGAAGATGGCGGGCCATACCCAGCGCCAGGGCGCCATCCTCGCCGGTCTTAACCTGCCAGTACTCGTCGGCTTTGGCCGCTGTCTGAGTGAAAACCGGATCAATCGCCAGAATCTTGGCGCCTTTGTCCTGAGCATCGAAAAGATACTTCATGGTGTGCACCGAACACCAGGCCGGATTGGCTCCCCAGAGTATAATGTACTTGCTTTTCGCAAAATCTTCGGGATCATTGCACCACATGTTGCCCATATCGTAATTCTGGGCATCGATACCGGCCGGCCAGCAGGGGGTTCCGACAAACCGCGTGGTATAGCCCAATGATGACATCATGCCCTCGACGCCATAATTGGTGATACCGAAATTTCCTGAGTATTTTGAGAGCGCCAGGCCCAGCAGGGAATCATCTTTTTCTTTAATTTCAAGAATCTTTTTAGCGATACGATCAAGCGCCTCATCCCAGGAAATGCGCTTCCAATTGCCGGATCCTCGACTTTCCTGCAGCATGGGGTATTTGACACGATCCGGGCTGTACGTCGTGTTCCAGTAACTGTTGCCCTTCACGCACAGGCCACCATCGGTAAAGGTCGATTCCGGGGCCCCCTCGACAAATTGTGCCGCACCATCTTTAACATAGGTTAGTATACTGCAGGTATCGTAACAATTACGCGGACAGGCATTGCGGAAGGTTTCATAGGGGCCTTCATAAAAAATTTTGTCGTAGTTGATCTTATCAGATGATGTCGCTGCTCTCATTAGGCCGCCCGGTACGGCAACCAAGACACCGGTCGCCACCAGACGTTTAAGGACCTGACGTCTAGTGACCGGACAGTTGAGAGCTTTTTTTACCGTATCATAGTTACGTTCTGGCATCGTATGACTCTCCCTTTTAGGTTAATCGTTAAGGCTGCTCCAGGGATGATTGATCCACCCCTCGACGTTCGCAAGCCAGCCAATTTTCAAGCTCCCGACCCACCCAGCCAATCACCGGAGACAACGCCTGGGCCTCGTTTATTTTGGTCAAAAAGTCAGGAATCCACAGGGCCATGTGCTCATTTAGAAAATAGCTGTAAATGTCACACAGCTGTGCAGACCCGCTTTTCAGAAGCCCCATCCGCATGTGCAGGCAGGCATCCAGTTCCAGGGAAATGTGATCGTCAGGTAGCTTACCTTCCCAGGGTGAGACCAATCCAACCGTCTGGTATAGACGGCGTACCATTAGCGTTGTCTCGCCCATAACGTGGGGCTCATTTTCTAAGTAAACTGAGGCAAAAGGAGGTGCCATAATGGCCTGAGGCCCCACAAACAGCTTGTTGAAAGCAAATTCGACATCCTGCCAATTGGTTGTCGCAATAGGTACTGATGCTGGGCATTCATGGGACAGAGCGATACAGGCCTTGGCGATTTCGGAAGATTGATGGGATAAAAAAAAGTCCCTTAAGCAGGTTAATATTTGCCCTTGTTGATCAAGTGATTTCATTATTAAAATAACGTCAAATGGTTGCGGATTGATTTCTTTTAAGTGCTGTAAAAATAAATAACTGCAAAACTGTTGTGAATTTAGATGGGCTTGCCAGTACGATGATTGTCACTATGTGATCTGGCTAATTGACTCTTTCAGAGATAGTGTGATATCTAAGTTCAAGTACTTCATTGTTAATCTATGCAAAATTATCCAGCCTGCCCATTGAAAAGGAGATATTCGCAAATGGTTGAAAATTCACCGTTTAGTTCGAAAAATTTTTTTCATATTACCATGATGCTGGTGTTTTGTACTTTCGCAATCGGCAGCGACGAATGGGCTCGCGCTGGGAGCAATCCAACGAACGGTATCGTCAGCGCTGCCTATACCAACAGCAAGGAAGAGACCTGGGTTGCCAGCGAGATCAAAGGGCAAGTTAATCGCCCGCTATTCATCCATCTGACGCTTTCACCCTACCCTCCGCCGGCTGGTGCATTCTACACAGCTATCGTCGACGTCTTAGATAGCCCCCAAGGAGCCAAACCCGAAATCGTGCCGGGAATTCCTGATATCAGCGTGCGTTGTCCCAAACCCGGCATCTATCGTTTGCGAATACAGGCAAATCTTATTGAAAAATCCAGTTGCGCCCTGGCCGCTGCACGAATTCTCAAAGAACAGGAAATCCGACTGATCATTACGCCTTAATTCAGTAAGCACAATATCATTCTCCGGCATACTGATGGGTTGAATATTGAAGTTTTCGACCAGAACATTCTGGACATTAGGCGTCAGGAAGGCCGGCATTGAAGGGCCTAACCGGATGCCTTTGAAGCCCAAATGGAAGAGCGTTAAAGGAAGGGAGCGGCAGGGCCGTCTCCCTTCCTAATTCACATCCGCCATCTTGAGTATCGTCCGGTGCACGGAATGGTACCGCGTAATCAATCAGCTCAGGCGCCCCACTGCCGGGCTCCGTTTTTGTCCGTATTCTCTAGCCGTTTTCACGATGGCGCGCATGTTTTCCTCTTTGATGGCCGGCCACAAATCGCAACCGGGCCAGACGGCATCCACGCCGCCATCAACATTGACTTTAATGCCTTCGACAGCCTCCTCAACGGTGGTCTCTTCCTTGCAGGGCAGTTCAAATACGTCAAAATTTCCAAACAGGAGGGCATCGTCGCCTATTTTCTGACGAGATTCGGCTAACGTGTTCTTGATATCCACACTGAGGGCATCGGCACCGCATTCATTCATCATTTCAATGATCATGTCGGTGGCACCGCAAATGTGCAGGACCTTGGGGGATTCCCAGGCCGCAAGGATGCGTTTTACGCGCGGCATGATCATGGTCTTCCATGTTCTGGGGCTGATGAGATCCGTGCCGGTGCCCATCTCCCGCAGGGTAATAAAGTCCGCTCCGGCAGCCTGCTGGGCCTGGCCGATCTTAATGATCATGTCACTGATTTTGTCCAGGGCAGCTTCAACTAGGTCTTTCTGTTTGAAGACCCCCTTGAGCATGATATCCAGCTCCAAAAGCTGGCCGGCCATGGTAAAGGGTCCCAATTGCCAGGCTGCGATGGCAAGCTCGGGCGCTTCCTTTTTGGCGAGTTTGATGGCATCTAAGACCATGGGCATTCGTCCCAGCTCCAGAATGTTATCCGGGATATCGACTTCATCCAGTCCTTTCCAGATTTTCTCAGGAATGGTCGGATAGAGGATATCTTCGGAATCCTCGTAGAGACTGATTTCATTTCCCAACGCTTGGGATTCACATGTCATATCAAAGGGCACGGCCACGGAGTCGAAACCAAACATGCGGCTCGATTCGATCGCCGATTGAACCATCATATTGACATCCGTGTGGATCTTCGGGAATCGATATCCAAGTTTGGTGATGGCCGGCATGACCACCATTCCATAACCACTGAAAAAGGGCATGGTATCGACGGGTTCTTTGCGAAAAACTCTCATTACTCTCTCTTTGGGTGTTAACTCTGTCATGAAACGTATTCTCCTTTCGCGGGATTAAGGTAAAGATTTGCCTGCAAGTCATTGACTGTTAGGCTGATCACAGGCCATCGTTATTAAGACGCGTACCGATTTGGATTCCGATGTATCCGACACAGGGACGTCCTGTTATCCGAGTGCCATATGAACCATGGGCAGCCAATCCTGTCAATCGTCTTTTCGACGATTTTCAAGACATTAAAGGGTGAATTTTATTGGGGTGTCATGATGTCGGCAGGGCAGGCTATTCATTAAATAGATCCAATAGTCGTTGGGCAGCGGCCGTGGGGGCGGTTTCTCCTTTTTCAACGGCCTTAACAATTTCAGACAAGGATTTTTTTACATCCGGATTCCTATAAAATCGATCTCTCAATCCCTCTTCCACTAATGCCCATAACCAGTCAAGGGCCTGTCTTTTGCGTTTCGCCATCAATTCACCGGAGGTCTCGAGTTTTTCCTTATAATCCAGAATAGTCTGCCAGATCTCATCGATTCCGTCCAAGGTTAAGGCACTGCAAGTCAACACCGGTGGAGACCAGATCTTCGATGAAGGCGTTAGAAGATTCAGTGCCTTTTCATACTCAATTTTGGCTTTAGCAGCATTTTCGATATTGTTGCCATCGGCTTTGTTAATGGCAATTGCGTCGGCAAGTTCGAGAACGCCCTTTTTAATGCCTTGAAGCTCGTCTCCGGCACCGGCCAACATCAATACCAGGAAAAAATCGACCATTGATGCAACCGTGGTTTCTGACTGGCCGACACCGACGGTTTCCACAATGATAACGTCAAACCCGGCCGCCTCGCAGACAACGATCGTTTCTCTGGTTCGTCGGGCGACACCGCCCAATGTACCGCCTGATGGCGAAGGCCGGATGAAAGCCCGCTGCGCCAGAGAAAGCCTTTCCATACGGGTTTTGTCCCCCATAATGCTGCCACCACTTTTGGAACTGCTGGGATCGACCGCAAGCACCGCCACCTGATGACCTTGATCCACCAACTCTAGTCCGAAACTTTCGATATAGGTGCTTTTTCCAACCCCCGGCACTCCCGTAATGCCAATCCGAACTGCATTGCCGGCATATGGCAGGAGGGTGTCGACGATTGTTTTCGCCTTTTCTTGATGGGCGGGCAGAGAGCTTTCTATTAAAGTGATCGTTTTTGCAACGATACGCCTGTTTTGGGCCAAAACCCCGTCAATGAATTCTTGAATCTCCATAATCAAGACCGTTTCCAGATTGTTCGAACAAGTTTAAGAGTTGGTTTATCACATCCCTGTTTAGCGGCAGCGACCCTAATATCAAATCAACACCGGCGTCATTCAATGATTTGTCGTCAGACCGTGATATGGCACCGCCGATGACAATTTTGACATTTTGCGCCTCTTCGACTTGAAGCGCCTTTGCCAGATCAGAGACCTGATGTTTATGAGTAGATTCGGTAATTAAAAAGCAAATTACATGCACATCATTTTCAATCGCCATCCGGGCGGTTCCCCTGGGCGTCTGGCATGGCGGGCTGATATCAACATCAAATCCCGATTCCGCAAAAAAAGCGGCCATCAGTTTGGTGTCATGATCATGTTTTTTTTTGCCCATGTTACTGACCAGGATCCGCGGCCGTCGCCCTTCCCTTTTCACAAATTGTTCGATTCTCTGATTGATTTCAGACATCATCATTTCGTTTACATTTGGACCATCATATGTCGAAAAATATGCTTTACTTGTCATCGACCAGATGCGGTTTCAGATGATGGCAGATCCTATCTATTTAAAAGTGAGTTAAATGTCAAACCGAGGTACAGCCCTGGTTGAATAGTTTACTGGTTGAATGGCTGATTGGGTAAATTATGATCATAACTTCAAAATGTTACGATTGTTGAAAAATGTTGTGCCCAATTATTTTGTAAATATGAGATAAATATATATTTACAAACACTTAACCAATCAACTTATCAACCAATCAACGATATCTGAAGTATGAATATTACACATAGCTTTTCTTTTTATTTGCAGCAGGCGGTGTTGATGTTCAAGTGAGGTGGCAGCAGTCTAACTTTCCGTCATTTAAACGTTTAATTGACCTTCTGATGCAAAAGATTGGGAATTTACTTAACCTTGACAATCCCCTGCCCACTTCCGGAATCCGGTTGAAATTAGGCAATTTCTATGTTAACTCAATTCATAAGCCACCGGCTATACCGGCGAGAATTTAAAATGGTCTACCGTTGCCGCGAGGGCATGCTACATGGTTCAGACTTGATCGATGCCGGCGGTTTATGAATTGAGATAAAAAAGAATTTTTGCTTCTTTATTTCAGCTCATTGGTATATTCCAGCTGAACAGCCAGCATAAGGCCCTATAATACAGACGATTTAGCAACCTTATAAATCGTTTTTTCTAACCATTTATTATGAACCCAGAAAGCCCAAAAAAAATATTGATCGAAGTGATGTACAAGGCGGATTATTGCCTGCCTTGCCTTTACATGGATGAAACAGTTCGTCAGGTGGTACCGAAATACGTAAAATATGTTGATTATCAGCGGGTTGATTTTTTGAAGGGCCAAGGCAAGAAACGGTTTTTGGAACTTTCCAACGCGCTGTTCGGCGAAGAAAGTGTTCGCAAGCATTTTCGGCTTGTACCCGTCCCTTCTCTCTTTATCGACGGCGAACTTTTTTTTGATGCCATCCCACCAAAATTCGAACTGGAGGCGGCGATCGAAGAAGTTCTCTTGGGAAAAAATTTATGTGATAAATGAGGATACGGCCGCAAAAAGGCGCGAAAATCACAATAATTAAAGCCAGGGCTTTTAAATTTAAAATACAAACACCTAAACCGATTGGTTCCAGGTTCAGGGTTCAAGGTTCAAAGATTACAACTGTTTGAAACTGAATAATATATTGACCAATATCCGGAATAACCGACTTCACCCTTTGGGTGAAAATGCGCTATTAACACCTGACTGCTCAATCCCTTTGAAAGGAGCTGTTTGGGATATTTTCAACCCTGAACGTTGAACCTTGAACCGCTTAACCTTGAACAAAGATAGAAATGGATAATAAGAAAATTCACATAGAAGTATTCCACGAAGGCGAGCACTGAATCCCCTGCGTCTATATGGCCCGTGTGGTCGAGTCGGTTGCGCCGGAATTTAAAGATGTTTTAATCTGGAAAAAGGTCGTTACAAAGGAATTGGCAGGGGCTCAAAGATATAAGCAATTTTCAAAGCTTCTCGGAAAACCCGTCCCGATCCCCTCCATCGTCATCAACGACCAATTGGTCTTTGAGACAATTACCAGCACAGAAGAACTTAAAGCGTATATTGAACAAATTATTAATAATCTATTCTAATAGATATTAAAATCAACAGCTACTTTTCGATTCCTAACCTGGCCGGAACCCCTTTTTGAAAATAATGTTTGATCGGTTTCATCTCGGTAACCAGATCCGCAATCTCTATTATGCGGGGTGACGCACCCCGCCCGGTGATAACAAGTTCCTTATTATGCGGTTTATTGATTATTATTTTAAGTAGATCCTGAACCCCGAAAAGACCCAGCTTCACCGCGACATTGGCTTCTTCCATAATAACAATATTATATTCATCCGTGGCCAGTACAGACTTTACCCTTTCAAGCCCCTTTTTGGCGGCCTTGATGTCCGCCGGCGCCGGTATGCCCTTGGCGAAACGGCCGAGTCCAAATTGTTCCACCGTGATCAAATCGGAAAACCGCTTCAAGGCCTTAATTTCACTGTAATCTCCCATTTTAATAAACTGGGCGATAAACACCTTTAAGCCGGCGCCCGCCGCCCGGATCGACAATCCGATGGCGGCCGTGGTTTTTCCTTTTCCATTGCCGGTGTAGACTTGCGTATATCCTTTTCTGCTTTTTTTAATTCCCATACGTTTTGCCAGCCTCAAGATTATTTCAGGTTATACTCATATACCAAAACATGGCCTAAATCCAGGTGGATCCCAAAGTCTAAGTAAAGAACGATGTCAACGACATTGGGGATCTATTGATCCGGATAAATAAATGAGGTTGAGCTGATTTTTAATGGATAAAGGCCTTCATACGATTAAGATTCCTTAAATATTCAACCTTAAATCGTCGATATTCAATACAATTAATAGACTGAGCGCGCTGATAATTTAATACCGCAAATTGTTACTACAATAACGCTTTGGTCTAACTAGGTTGTCTAGCTTTTTGGGAGCGGCTTCCAGCCGCGATTAAAGAGAGCACAATGCCATTGCGATATTCGCGGCTGGAAGCCGCTCCCACCATGTAATGGCCGCATTCTTATAAAAGTATCGCTAAAATCTGAAACCTTTTCCTACGTCATGATCTTATAAAAAGTCTGCTAAGAACCTATAAATTTTATAAAAAAAGCCTATACAGAGCCCCTACCCCCATCAGCAAAATCAACCACAAAAACGAGGATAAAATCATCAGATCGCAGGCTTTTTTGATGTGCCGGGGTGACGATGAACCAAAACGGACACCGATGTAAGGTTTTTCTACAAGTTTTCCCTTGTAGTAATTAGGACCGTTCAATTTTACAGCCAATGCGCCCGCAAAGGCTGCTTCCGGATAACCGGCATTGGGACTGGCATGATTGGCGCCCTCACAGACGGCCGTAATGAATGACCGTTCTCCACGGCCGGCCAGGATCTGAGCCGCCAGCGCCACAACCGGGACGGTCAGCCGTGCCGGTATGTAATTGAAAATATCGTCAATTTTGGCAGACGCCTTGCCGAATTGCAGATAGGTATCGTTTTTATACCCGATCATGGAATCCAGGGTGTTGATCATTTTATAGGCTAATGCTAACGGGGCACCCCC
This sequence comes from Desulfobacterales bacterium, assembly GCA_050124355.1. Lineage (GTDB taxonomy): Bacteria > Desulfobacterota > Desulfobacteria > Desulfobacterales > JAFDCJ01 > JAFDCJ01. The sequence continues at coordinate 9,766 of JASFFJ010000193.1, forward strand.
GATAGCTGCGAAAAACAGCGGCGCCGTGACGCCATCAACCAGATTTTCGGCAACAGTTTCGACGGTGGCCCGAGCAAGTCCTTCTTCATTATAGCTATCGATATCCCGACCGACGATCATGGCAACTTTTTTTTTGGCCGCCGGAACCTGCTTTTTTTGCAGACATTGTTCAACTTCCATGGCGGCAGCATCTAAGGAGCGAATCGAAATTGTGTAATAAATTAGGATGATTTCAATTAGTGTTTTACAAAATGGATGAACACTGTGGGCGGCAGCTAAAACCATAACTGTCAACAGAAATGTCCCCAGAATGAGGACGACGGCAAACATTCCACCGCAAATGGTCAAGTTAGGGTGAATTCTGCGGAAGGGCGGCTCCAGTATTTCAATTGCCTTTCCCAGCCAACGCACCGGGTGAGGTAAATAGTGAGGATCCCCCAGCATGATATCAAGGACAAATGCCGCCAAAAGAATATACCATGGGGTCAGACAGTCTATCATCAGCGGGCCACCGGCAGTGCTGTCAAGTCCTCGTCTTCCACCTCCGATCTGCAGCCGAAAGCGGGTCTCATTGGCATCAACATATGATTATATATAATTATTTTAAGTAAGATCGGTGATTCAACCGGCTCCTCCTATGGTAACCAGCAAAAACAGACCCGACTCCAGAATCTCCGCCATTGCACCGAGCATGTCTCCGGTAACACATCCCAGTCGTCGGGTGTAATACCAAATTAGTAGGGCCGTTAAACCGACAAAGCTCACGTTCAACCACAATGCACTCCATCCCAGAAACACTGACATCACCACCGGAGCAGTTAACCCCCAGAATGCAGACCACTTCAGTTTGTTTGCAAAAAAATCCACTCCCGTGCCGCCGGCTGGCCGGCCGTATTCGAGAAATCGCATTCCGAACAGCATGCCGCCACGGGCATAAGCCGGTATGATGAACAGCAGTAAGGTGCGGTTGGCATCTAAGCCGGCAATACCGGCCCACTTCAGGGCTAATCCGAACACAATTGCCACCAGGCCCATGGTTCCCAGGCAACTGTCTTTCATGATGGTCAAAACTTTTTCTTTGGGCCGTTGTCCTAAAAGCCCGTCAGCCGAATCGCCCAGACCATCCAGATGAAAGGCGCCGGTAAGCATAGCCAAAAAGAGAACATCTAACAGCGACGCCACCGGCCGGCTCCATAAAGCAGTCGCCAATTGATCAAATAACGCCGTCAACAGACCCAGAAAAAGACCGACAATCGGAAAGTACGGTATCATTTTGGCCGGTTCAAAGCTATCCGTCCGACC
>JASFFJ010000194.1:0-11059 GCA_050124355.1 Desulfobacterales bacterium
ATCAACAACTGCCATGATACGGGCGGCAGTGGAAATCTCCTCATCCTTGATGCCATCCGGATAACCGGAGCCATCAAGCTTTTCATGGTGATGTCGAATAACCTCCAAAGCAGAACCCAGGTTTTTTTTCAAAGGAAGACATATATTATATCCTGCCACGGGGTGATTCCTCATCACTTTCCATTCTTCATCATTGAGGGGACCGGGTTTATTCAAGATGTCGCCGGGAATGCCAATTTTGCCGATATCGTGCAATACACCGCCATACCTTAAGGATTCCATTTCTCTCTCCGATAACCCCATCTTATTTCCCAAAGCAATTGCCAGCTCGGACACCCGTTCAACATGGCCCTGGGTATATTCATCCTTGGCCTCAACTGTTTTTGCAAGAGAGAAAAGCACATACTCAATACTGGCTAAATTGTCGTTTAGCCTTTTTAACTTGATTAAGGATTTTGTTCTAGCCAGCAGTTCCATTTTGTTGGGCGGTTTTGTGATAAAATCGTCAGCGCCTGACTCGATTCCTTTTATTCGAGCGTCAGAATCATCAAGCGCCGTTAAAAGCACAACAGGAATAAGTCGTGTCGTCTCGCTTGTTTTCAATTGCCGACAGACTTCAAAACCATCCATCTCGGGCATCATGACATCCAAAAGGATTAAATCCACATTTGTTTTATTGACGATGTTTAGGGCATCAATGCCGTTGGTGGCTTTGATTATTTCAGAAGTTGTCGGCAACAATATTGCTTCCAGTAGCTTTAAATTTCTGGCATCATCGTCAACAATTAAAATAGTCGGCGGGATTTCGGATCCGCTGTTGGTTTCCTTTTCAAAAAAGTGAATATTATTTTTGCCATGCAGCTTCGCTTTTGTTAAAGCCTCCTTGGCCTTGCTGATGAGTATCCTGCCGGAAGTGGCATCGTCCGGGCAACAGGCTATTCCAATGCTGACCGTTGAAGCGCCTTTGGCTTCTTTTTCAACACCCTGTCTGATCCTCTCAGCCACATTTTGTGCCTGCTGGCTATCTGATTGGGTCACAATAACCGCAAATGTATTACCGGAGTACCTGGCCGCTATATCGACTTCGCGGATATTTTTTTTAATAAGTCCAGCGATCTCCTTCAGCAACAGATCTCCTTCCAACGGACCGTGTGACATATTAAAATGAGAAAAAGAGTCAACATCGATTAATACAATTGAAAATTTATTGCCATATCTTTCAAAGCGCTTAAGTTCAAACTCCAACGATATCTGGAAAAATCCATTGTTATATAAATCTGTAAGCCGATCGGTGACGGTGACACCAGTTGTACTTTTATACTTTTCAGCAAGCATAGCATCCATTTTAGTTACACCTTTTTCCGTTTGACGAGAGCCTCTAAGAAAACCGCGCAGATTGTTTCAATCGGTATCATAACACTTGCATATATTTCTACCCGCCCGCTTTGCTTGATAGAGCGCGCTATCCGCTTCCTTAATCAATTCGAGCTTATTTATCTTTCTGTTTGGTTCTAAAAATGAAACCCCGAAGCTGAGGCTAACCGATATCGGTTGATTCTCATGGTTAATCTGCATCGTGTCCAAAGTCTCTCTCAGCCTATCAGCTACTATCATCGCATCCTTTTCTGATATTTCCGGTAATATGATTGCAAATTCTTCGCCCCCATACCTGGCTACGGAATCCGATGTTCTCATCGCATCTTGGAAGAACTGAGCGACCGTTTTTATCACATGATCACCAGCCAGATGCCCGTATGTGTCATTGATATCTTTAAAATGATCTATGTCAGCCATGATCAGACAGAGATTATGCTTATATCGCTGTGCTCGCTGTATTTCTTTATCCAGAGATTCATGAAACGCATTGAAATTAAGCAAATTAGTTAATGAATCCGTTTTTGCCAGTTTGCTTAGATTTTCAATCTGTTTTTTTTGTTCACATAGCTGTTCCATAAAGTCTGATGATAGGCTGATGAGCTCATTTCTGGCATCTTCAATAATTTGGAAGTAATCTTTATCTTCATCAATTTTGATATTGAAAAGGGGGAATACGTCAATGGTTTGCTGGTGAACTTGTTTCGCTATTTCATCTATCGGCAATTTATCCTGGAAACCATATTTTTCAGTTAAAAATTCTAGCTGTGCAAATGTTGTGGAAGCTTTTTTTTCCTTATGATTGCTCAAATCAATAAATAAGGAGGACAACCGCAGCAATTTTGTCATGACGTCTACATTGGGGTCTTGAATAACAATATCTTCTAACCCATGATGATGTAGAATCGGCATCGTAAACGATTCAGGAAGGCCCCAGGATTTGGCCAGGTACTCCCCCAACTGCATGTGATTAACCCCAAAGACCCGATTTTCTGCATCGCTGTAAGCGAAGGAGCTATCCTTGTTTTCATTAATTACCAGTTGATATTGCTCAGGCATGCACTGGTTCATTGCCAATATTCCAATGTTATGTATCAGACCCAGAAAAAAAGCATCTTCGGCAAAGTTCGGTAAAATTATTTTTGTCAGTATTTTGGCTGACACTGCCCCGATAAGAGACGTTTTCCAAAAATTTACATAATCAAAGCCATTGGACTCATCAGACCGCAAATTTTTTACCAGTGAAAAACTCAATGCCAGACTTTTTACGGTCTGACCGCCAAGAAGATTGACAGCATGTGGAACAGACGTAATTTTATTAGATAGACCATAATAATGAGAATTAACCGCTTTCAGCACTTCTGCACTCAAGGTTGGATCCGTCGCAAGAATCTCTCCGATCTCCTTTAATCCTGACTCTTTATTCCTGACGGCATTCAAAAGCCTCATTGCAATGCTCGGCAGCGTTGGCAACTTATTTAAATTTTGAACGATAGATTCGATTTTGCTTGTCTCTTCCATTTTCAATCCTCGCCATTCAAATAGGCAATATTGCTAAAGGACAAAAAGTTGTTACTATTTGCAGCGAAAAACTATTTCAATAATTTTTCAAACTAACTCACAAATTTTCGGTATCTACTGGCTTGGTAATCTGTCGACTGCAACCGGAGCTTCTAGCCTTTGCTTCCTCCCCTGCACGGCAGATGAGGTGAATGCCAACTTCTATAGTGGTCGGAATTGATTGGCTATCTTCGTCCTAGCATAGTAATCATCGGTATTTATATGGAAAACTTAAATGGATAAAAGCCCAAACAGGCAAATAAATTTGAGCGGATGGAGGGGGGCTGATTGGCAGGTTGAAGATTAAAAGATCAGCGGCCACCAAGAGAGGTAGTCCCGTCCCCTTTCCGGAGCAACCCTAACACCTGCCGCTCTGCTGGTGGTCGATGATTTTGATGAGGGATTAAAATTTTTTTCTGAATTACTCAATGGGCTTTTCAAAAATTATATACGTTTTCGACGGTTTGGCTCCCATCATTTTTTCAATCGTCCGAATTGTCATTTTATTGTCTTCTAAGACCCATCCCAAATCACAGTATTGGTATCCCTTTTTTCGGCTATAGGTTTTCTGCTTCCATATCATTACTGCATCCAACCCGAGTCGGCGGAATTTCTTTTTAGCGCCCAAATAGCCGACGCGAAAGCCTTTGATCCGGCCTTTTGTGAGAAGCATTTTTGCTGCTCGAAGCAGTTCAAATCTGCGGAAACCCTTGATAGGGACCATTCTCTCAGACACATTGGGCACACCGCCAAAAAATGCAGCTGGCTCTCCATTGATATACACAAAGATAAAGAGCTTTTTGTCCATTACCAGCTGCATGTCATCAATGATCCCATAGAACTCCTCCTTTCTGAAAGGGACAAATCCCCAATTGTCATTCCATGCCTCATTATAGATTTCAAGCATTTCCTTTTTTCGCTGTTCCAAAGGCCGTTCTCCCCAGGCTTCCATTTTAATATCATACCGCTCAATGATTTTTTGAGCACCCTGTAAAAGCCTTGGCTCCCATGGGCTTGACACCAAGTACTCATAAGAGAATACCCGCTTGACGGCTTTAAATCCAAGCTCTTCCACCAAATCTGCATAGTAGGGTTTATTGAAATGATAATAAATGACAGGCCGGGAGTCATAGCCTTCGATTAAAAACCCGGGAGTGGCTTCATTAACCGGAAGGTTTTGGGGTCCGCGGATAGTATCCATTCCCTTGGACTTCAGCCAGGCTTCGGCATTTGAAAGCAGGGAATAGACTACCTCGGCGTCATCGATGGATTCAAAATGACCGAAGAACCCGACTCTATCGTTCCAGTGCTTGTTGTGGTTGTAATTCACAAATGCATTGCAGCGTCCTACGATGTTGCCCTTTTTTGTTGCCAAGAAAAAACGCATATCAGCATGTTTGAAAAAAATATTGTCAGGCTCGAAGATCCCTTTCATACCAATCAATTTAAAACCCAAGTATTCGTAGTCCAACAAAGGGACATACCGGGGCTCACCCTGATAGTGGTCCCAATGAAAGTTGACAAATTGTTTTAAATATTTTTTGTCTGCCTTTTTTTTGTTTGAGAACGACAGGATGCTTATGCCGTTCGTTTCCGAATTTTCAGAAGTCGTTTCGTCACTATTCATAAAATAATTTCACCGTACCCGGTTGCCACACGTTTTTTAAAAAATTGATGTGTTAATTAAAAATATGAACACCCCCCAGATGGTCTTACGGCACATAGCGTGGGTCGACGACACCGTGGGCCGGCATTTGCCAGGCGGACAGGTGTGGTGCCATACAGGTAATACTCATGGCGTTATAGAGGTAAAGCCATGGCGGGTCGTCACTTAACAGACGGTAGCATCGTTTGTAAATAGCTTCGCGACGGCGATTGTCCGCAGTCGCCTGGGCTGCATCCAGCAGTTTTTCTACCGCTTCGTTGTGATATCCCTGCCACCAGGATCCTTCAAACCGTGCATCCACCTTTTCCTTGAGCACGCGGAAGGTGCTCAGGGGAGAGGAATCAAAAATGCACATGTCATGGATATCTTTGCGTCGCACCTTGTTTGCGTACAGTTCCCGGTCCTCGGTGTACACGATGTTGATTTTAACACCGATACCTATCAGTTGATCGGATAGGGCTTCGGACAGTCGCACCGCTTCGTTGGGCAGGGACGTGGGGCTGTCCAGGGTGAGGCTCAGACCGTCGCTGTATCCGGATTCCTTAAGCAGCGCCCTGGCTCGGTTCGGATCAAAGCAGATGGGCGAATGGCCCGGATCGAATCCAAAATGAACAGGACTAACAAAACCTTTCAAGGGATAGCCTGCGCCGTTCAGGACGCGATTAATGAGAGCCTTGCGGTCCACACCCAGATTCAGGGCCAGACGGACGCGGGGGTCCCTCAACGGACCGCTTTTGGCGTTGAAGATGATGATAAAAACCGTCGACCCGCGGAAACGCACATAGTTCAGGTCATTGTCCTCAAGGGAGACTGTATAGGGTGGACCTGCAGCGATATGGGCCCGGCCATCCTTGACCATTGCCAGGCGTTCGTACGGGTCTGGAACCAGCAACCATTCGATGGTTTCGTAATCCGGCAGAGCTTGAAAGTAATGAGAATTTTTCTCTGCTCGAATCCGGACCCCTTTTTCATGATCAACAAATTCGAAGGGCCCACTACCGATCGGCGTGGCTTTGAACCCATCGCCCAGGCGTTCAACGGTTTCCGGGGGCAGGATGTACCCGGTGACCAGGATGTCCAACAAGTCAGCCATGGGTTCGCTCAGGGTCAGGCGGACCGTTTGTCGGTCCAGAATTTCCAGTTCCATGCCGGCCAAGTACTGGTTGTAAACACCAGGGGCTCCCAGGGTGACGCCCATATCGGGCCGGGCCATACGATTGAGAGAAAATACAACCGCTTCGGCGTCCACAGATTGGCCGTTGTGAAATTTCACATCCGGACGTAATTTGATCGTCCACCTGCGGGCACCTTGCGAAACGATCCAAGATTCGGCCAGCGCCGGAACGTATCTCATTTTCGGGTCATAGGCTGCGAGTGGGTCAAAAAGTGAGGTGAATATCGTCAGGACATCCTTGGCGTCCGTGCAGTTGTGGGGTTCTTCCATCCAGAGCCTCGATTGGGCGATGGTCAGCGTTTTATTCATAATATTAATATTATATCCATTCCGATGTTTAAGCGTCCAAAAGGTGACAAGCTTCCATGCGACCTGGTATGCGGGAGATGAGCCGGGGTCGCTTCCGGGTGCATCTGTCAAAGGCAAAAGGGCAGCGAGTTTGAAAACTACAGCCGGTAGGCAATTTTAGGGCCGTCGGCACTTCACCCTTTATATCCAGGGGTTCGATGTGCAACTTTTCGTCCACGCTGGGGGCGGCTGACAACAGCGCGCGGGTATAGGGATGTCTCGGGCTCAGGAACATATCGTCGCTGGGACCGGTTTCCACCAGAAACCCGAGATACATCACCCCCATCCGATCGCTGATGTGCCGCACCACAGAGAGATCATGGGTAATGAAGAGATAGGAGAAGCCGAACTCATCTTTAAGATCCATCATCAAATTCAAAATCTGGGCTTGAATCGAAACGTCTAAGGCCGAAACCGGTTCGTCGGCGATGACCAGTTCGGGTTCAACAGACAACGCCCTGGCAATGCCGATGCGCTGACGTTGTCCACCGCTGAATTGGTGAGGGTATCGGTTGACATGTTCCGCTCCGAGCCCTACCCGCTTCAAAAGTTCCATTGCTTTTTCACGCAATTCGGCTTTTCCGTAGGCTGCTCCTTTAAGCGCCATGGGTTCGGTGACGATATCCATGACTTTGAGTCTGGGATTTAGCGAGGCGTAGGGATCCTGAAAAATCATCTGGATCATTTTTCGCACCGGCATCATTTTTTTGTAATCGTATGAGGTGATGTCCTCTCCGTTGATCTTGATGTGCCCGCCGGCCGGTTCATATAGCTTGATAATCGTTTTGGCGATGGTGGATTTTCCGCAGCCGCTTTCACCTACCAGGCCGAATACTTCGCCGGGATCGATTTGGAAACTGACCCCGTTTACCGCATGGACAATGCTCTTTTCGTACCTGAGACGGCCATTTCGAATCTTCAAGCGATCGAAAAACCCGGGGCTGACGTCAAATCGTTGTTCAAGCTCGCTGACTTCCAACAAGTGGTTCATCTCTTACCTGTATTTTGCAAGATTTAGGTATTATCTTTCTACCGGGTAGTAACAGGCGGTTTCATGACCTGGTTCGATGTCCGCCAGTTCCGGATGCACCGTCCGGCAGCGGTCTTTGGCATAATCACAGCGCGGCGCAAACGAGCATCCGGGCGGAAGATTCATGATATTGGGCACCATGCCGGGTATCTGGAAGAGGCGATGTTGCCGGGAGGCCAGTTTGGGTATCGAACCCAAAAGTCCGATTGTGTAAGGATGCCGGCAGCGGTTGATGATATCGTCCCGGGTCCCTTTTTCCACGATGCGGCCGCAGTACATGACCATGATTTTGTCGGTCATTTCCGATACGACCGCCAAATCGTGGGTAATGAGGATCATGGCAGTCCGGTGCTCCTTGACCAGCCGTTTCATCAGTTTGAGTATCTGGGACTGGATGGTCACGTCCAGAGCGGTGGTGGGCTCATCTGCGATGACCAGCTTGGGATTGGAGGCCAGAGCGATGGCGACAATCACCCGCTGTCGCATACCGCCGGAGAATTGATGGGGGTAATTTTTAAGCCTCGTTTGGGGCTGGGACATCCCCACCTCCGTCAGCAGTTCGATGCAGCGTTTTTTTCTCTGTTCTGCCGTCATGTCGTCGTGGAGCTTCATCACCTCTTCCATCTGGTCCTGAATTGTGTAAAGCGGATTGAGAGACGTCATCGGGTCTTGGAAAACCATAGTGATCTCTTTGCCCCGTATTTTTCGCATTCTACGCTCGTCCAGATCCGGCAGATTGACGCCATTGAAGCGAATTTTTCCACTTTCGATTCGGCCGGGCGGTTCGGTCAGACCCATAATGGAGAAGCCTAACACGGATTTTCCGCATCCCGATTCGCCCACCACGCCTAAAATTTCACCCTTGTCCAGCGAAAAGTCAACGCCGTCGACGGCTTTGATCACGCCGGCGAAGGTATGGAAATAGATTTTTAACCCGTGAATGGACAACAATTGTTCGGTCATGCCGCCATAAATCCCTTATTTTAGCCGAGGGTTTAACTCGTCGCGCAAAAAGTCTCCGAGAAGGTTGATGCCAAAAACTAATAGCATGATGAATGCGCCGGGAAACGCGGATGTCCACCACAGGCCGCTAAGCAATACGTCAAAACCGTTCTTTACCAACAAACCCAAAGACGGTTTGGTAATGGGTACGCCAACTCCCAGAAAACTCAAAGATGCTTCAATCAGGATAAAGGTGCCGATCTGAATGGTGCCGACGACAATAAGGGGTGTCAAAACATTGGGCAGGATATGTCGCACGATGATCAGCCAGTTGGGCAGCCCTGCCGCCCTCGCCGCCTGGACATATTCCTTCTGTTTCTCGCTCAAGGTCGAACCGCGCACGGTCCGGGCGTAGATCACCCAACCGACACAGGTCAGAGAAATCAGAATATTGTCAATACCTTTGCCAAAAGCGGACATCAGAAAAAGGGCGATCAAAATGGACGGAAAGGATAGTTGCACGTCCGCAATCCTCATGATCATTCCGTCCAATCGGCCGCCGTAGTAGCCCGCAATGAGACCCAGGGCAGAACCGATCAGGCTGGAGCAGAACATCGCTGTCAAGCCGATGAACAGGGAGATGCGCGTGCCGTAAACGATGCTGGCGAGTACATCCCGGCCTTGACCGTCCGTTCCTAGAATATAGTTTGGGTCTCCATCGGAAAGCCAGACCGGGGGCTTGTAGGCGTCTATCAATTGAAGAGACGCAATGTCGTAAGGGTTTTGCCGGACCAGGGAGGGGCCGAAGACGACGATAATGATAAAAAAAAGGATAATAGCGCCTCCGACTATCGCAGAGAGGTTTCCCCTAAAATTATGAACGAATTCGGAGGCCCAAATGGCCTCGGTTTTTTTTAATATGCGTTGCATTTAATCCGCAGTTACTTCAACTTAATCCTGGGGTCGATCAACGTATAGATGACGTCCACCGCGAAATTGATGATCACAAACAGGAATGCCACAAACATCAAGTACACGACAATTACGGGCCGATCGCCCATATAAATGGAATCGATCAGAAGTTTGCCCATGCCCGGCCAGGCAAAAATGTATTCCGTAATGGTCGCGAAGCCGATTAGATCGCCCAATTGGAGCCCGAAGATAGTTACCACAGGGATCAGGACGTTTTTCAGGGCATGTTTGAACAAGACGCTTCGGAAGGTCGCGCCTTTGGCCCGGGCGAATTTTATGAAATCCTGCTTCATGACTTCCATCATGCCCGCTCTGGTAATCCTTAACAGCATGGCCAGGGTGGCAAAACAGAGCGTTACGGCCGGCAAGATAATATGCTGAAAACCGTCGGCAGTGATGATGCTCAGATTGACACCCATCATTCGCACCGTGTCACCGCGTCCGGAAGAAGGCAGAATATTGAAACGCACGGCCAAGATGAAGATCAACATCATGCCCACCCAGAAATTGGGCAGTGAAATGCCCAGAAGGGAGCCGGCCATGATCCCCCGGCTGGTCTTCTTTTGTGGATACGCCCCGGCAAAGACCCCAAGCGGGATGGCCAATAAGAGGGATAACGTCATGGCTGCCAGCACCATTTCCACGGTGGCGGGCATACGCTCCATAATGAGACCCAAAGCGGGCTGGCGAAACACGAAAGATCGACCGAAATCGCCGCGTATTATGTTCTTGAGGAAAATGCCGTATTGAACGATATAAGGCTTGTCCAGGCCCAACAACATCCGGGCGTTGGCGATCTCGTCTTCCGTGGCATCCAAAGGCACCATCATATAGGTCGGGTCACCGGTGAAACTCATCATGGTGAAAACGATGATCGAGACGACCCAGAGAACCACCACCATCTGGAAGATACGCTTTACCAAGTAACTAATCATCGTTTTCCTGTTTCAAATCCACAATCCAAAATTGATAAACTCGCAAAAAGTCGGTTTTTCCGATTTAACGTCATTCCGGCGGGGCCTGTGCCGGACTCGATCCGGTAGCCGGAATCCAGTAACTTCAAGGGGTTCTGGATGCCGGATCAAGTCCGGCATGACGGCAGATGGACTTTTTACAGCACTGTCAAAATTACTCCTAAAATTGGTTTAACGGAATAAAATCCGGATAAAAATTACAGCCATGTTGGGACTGATTTTCATCACCTGACATTACGCCACCCCACAGCAGACTAGTTGATATCGAGGTCATAGGTCCAGATGAACTTGTCAACCCGGGGTTTCAAGTCCACATTTTTTTTGGCAGCGTAAAGATCCTGTTCGTAGTGAATCGGAATCAGCACAATGTCTCTGACCGCGATTTTGGTAGCTTCCTGGAGGAACTTGTCGCGCTCTTCAACACGGGGGGTCGCATCGGCTTTATCGATCCAGGCATCGAATTCTTCGCTGGTATATCCGCCGCGATTGGCCTGACCGTATCCTTTTTTCTTGTCACGGCTATACATCATGGAATTATACATGCCACCCGCATCGCCTGAGGGCGTATCCCACCCGCTCATAATAAAACTCGATTTATCGGAGGGAACGCGTATATAACCGAAAAAATTGGATTTGGGCATGAGGTTCAGATTCACGGTGATACCGATTTTGGCCAACATGCCGGCCAAGGCCTGAGCGATATGCTGGTCGTTGACATACCGGTTGTTGGTAGCGTCCAACGTCATGGTGAAGCCGTTTGCATGGCCGGCTTCTTTCATCAACGCTTTGGCCTTTTCCAAATCGTAGGGATACTCCTGACGGAAATTGAGACCGTCCACGTACCCGATATGAGATGATGGCACATATTGATCGGAAGGGGTGGCCAGACCATTCATGATGACTTTGCCGATGGTGTCCACGTCGATGGCCCGGGCGATCGCCTCCCGGACCCGGATGTCCTTCATCGGGTTGACGGGCAAGTCGATGGTCGGGGATTTGTCCCGGTAATCCAGGGCCAA
>JASFFJ010000195.1:0-11057 GCA_050124355.1 Desulfobacterales bacterium
CCTTCCGACCTTCAAAATATTGACATCCCCGCGCCTTAATTCTTATGTTCAAATATCAAGTGTGGGATCGATTCTTCGGTATTTATCACCTAAAATTATGAGGATTCCGATGTATAGTAAAATCATGGTTCCGTTGGACGGCTCGGATTTGGCTGAGTGTGTGATGCCACATGTAACGGCCATCATCTCTGCTTTCAAATCAAAGGAGGTTGTTCTGGCACGGGTGGTGAACCCCGTTCGGCTACCTATCAGTGTTCCTGCCCGTGGCAATTTCGGTTTCACTGAAAAAGATCGACAACAGCTGGATAGGAATCGCAAAAAGGACGCTGAAATATACCTGGAAAAGATGGTGGGCAGCCTGGACATTCCCGGCACAGTTTTTAATTTTACTCTAATGGAGGGAAATCCGGCCAACATGCTGGTAGACTTTGCCAATGACAATGAGGTGGATCTCATCGTGATCGCCAGTCACGGACGTTCAGGAGTTAGTCGTTGGGTAATGGGCAGTGTGGCGGAACGAATAATACGGACATCTTGTGTGCCTGTGATGATGGTGAGGGTGCCGGGTTGTGAGCCTAAGGCCAAGAGTGGTTGATTAAGAGGATTAAGTGGAATGTTTCAATTAATATGATGGCGTCATACTACAGGTTTCCCTGTTCCATATGCGTTTCATTTTTCCAACTTCCCTCCGGGGTGTAAGCTCCTATGGGCGCTATGGGCTGGAAGCCGCGTACCCCTCCGAACTCGATTGTTCTATCATTCGTCATCTGCTTTCTCTTATCTGCCACCTTTTATAAATCCTCAATATTCTGAAGAAATAACGATTGCAGATAGATTTCGAAGCAATCAAGTTTTCCAAACCAGGTGGCTGACAAATCGATTTCGATGTACTATATTGACTTGGTTAAAAAATAACCTAAAAGTATCAATTTACCTTTATATAATATAACCTCAGCAACACTTTTATTTGCATCATCGGGCACAATATCTGCCGTCACAGTTTTCTAAACAATCCAATGAGCACGATCGAAATTAAGCCGGATTTAGGCGTTCATATATGAAGAAAACACTAGCACAGAAAGGAATTATTTATGGCTGAGAATCAACCAAATACGGCGGATCAGGTTGTGGTGGATCGGGGGGGTGCAAAGCTGTCCGATCTATGGCTAAAGGAGGATTACTGGGCCATTTGGCTTGGAATCGTCATTTTGATTTTAGGGCTGCTCATCTTCCTTCCTCAGAAACCGGAAGGCATGCAAGCGAAGATCGATGAGGCCAACACCATCCTTAAAGCCGAGTCGGCCCGCGCCCCTTTTAAAACCATCGCCTGGTATAAGGCCGTGGACGCTAAAAAGAAGTTAAAGGCCACCGGTTCGCCGATCGGGAAAAAGATCAAGACGTTTACCAGCAAACCTCACGGTTGGAAAACCAATCCGATTGATTCCTTTTATAGAAGCCAGGCCGGTGCCGATGCCGCCAATGCCAAAGCCAAACCCAATTATGAAGCGGCCCAGGCCGCAGAGGCCGAAGCGCTGATCGCTGCCCAAGCAGCTGAGACAGCCGCTGCCGGGGCAGGATTCAACGACGCGACGCTGAATGCCGATGCAGTAAAAAAAATCGATGCCTGGCGCGCGACCCACACCAAGGCATCCAGTGCCAAGAAAAAAATCGGGGCCAAGGCTTATAACCAAATCCCTTATCTGATCGGACTGATGATCGTAATGGCCGTTTTTTTTGGAATCGGCATCCAGGTCATGGGCAAAGCATTCGGAAAATTTTTTGGCGCCTTTGCATTTGTATTTCTAATCGCTGTTCTGGCCTATTGTGCCTCAGCCCAGGCCACGGCCAAAGCATACGGAATCGGTTATGCCGCCTGGGCCATTTTGTTCGGGCTGATTATCAGTAACACCGTGGGGACACCTAAATGGGTAATGCCCGCCGTGCAGACCGAATACTACATCAAAACCGGACTTGTTCTGCTGGGTGCGGAAATTCTGTTCGGTAAGATTCTGTCAATTGGGGTGCCCGGCATTTTTGTTGCCTGGGTGGTGACCCCCATCGTACTGGTATCTACCTATATATTCGGACAGAAAGTTGTTAAAGTTCCATCCAAAACCTTGAACATCACCGTTTCTGCGGACATGTCCGTCTGCGGAGTTTCAGCGGCTATCGCCACAGCTGCCGCCTGCCGGGCCAAAAAAGAGGAACTCACCCTGGCTGTCGGGCTTTCCCTGGTGTTTACCTCCGTCATGATGATCGTCATGCCCGCCTTTATCAAGGCTGTCGGTATTCCGGAAGTACTGGGCGGTGCCTGGATGGGAGGTACCATCGATGCCACCGGGGCGGTAGCCGCTGCCGGCGCTTTTCTTGGCGACCGGGCGTTGTATGTCGCAGCAACGATAAAAATGATTCAAAACGTACTGATCGGTGTCGTCGCTTTCTGCGTGGCCGTATACTGGGTAGCCCGGGTGGACGCTGTTCAGGGTCAGAAAGTTCCGGCATCGGAGATCTGGTACCGTTTTCCGAAATTCGTGCTGGGTTTCATCGCGGCGTCGATCGTCTTTTCCTTGCTATACCAAAGTTTCGGCAGCGATGCCGGCTATGCGCTGGTCGAACACGGTGCCATTCGCGGATTTTCGAGAATATTCCGGGGCTGGTTCTTCTGCCTGGCCTTTACCAGTATCGGACTGGCAACCAACTTCCGCGAACTGGGCGAGTACTTCAAAGGCGGCAAACCACTGATTCTTTATGTTTGCGGTCAGTCTTTCAATCTGATATTAACGCTGACCATGGCTTACATTATGTTCTACCTGGTATTTCCAGAAATTACAGCGAGGATCTAACCATGGAGCAGGTTAGTAGCAGCACATTAGACGGCATACCCGCGACACGGCCGAATAACAAAAAACGAGGCAAAGGCGTCGTCGCTCTCTTGTTTAGCATTTTAGCAATCATGCTTTGCCTGTTTTATATCGGCCCGCAATTGGAAAGACTTCCACTTATTCAACCCATCACCCGGTTCATCGATGAACGGGGGGTTGAGGCCAACATGTATTTTTACACCGAGGTGGCGGAATTTTCCGAGGCGCATATCAACATGGATAATACCATGGATTACCTGCCACAAGGGCCTCAATGATCAGGACGAATATGATTCTTACGGGAATGACCGTAAATCTAATAACCGGGCAGCCATCTTCTTTGAATGGCTACCCGGTTTTTAGAATCGTATGATGCCAGACCATTCGTTCCGAAGATATCATAATAGATGCTCTCGATTGAGGAAAAAAGCAAACTCATCTGGGCCGGTGAGGAAAAAATTGCTGCCGCTCTGGCCAACGCCGTGTTGGACCGGCCGAAAATCAGTATCTGGATGATTCTGATTCCGATTATTATCGTCTTTCATATGTTTCGGTTTCAAAAATATGTTGACGGTCGCAAAAAGTTTGCCAAACATTACCTGGTCACCCGTAAGAGGGCCCTGGAAGCCAACGTCAGATCTCTGCAATCCGGCAGCTTATGCGATATCGATGATATAGTTGTACAGGCTGACATCCCTGAAAACACAGTAAGCGAATATCGTGCCTGGATCAGGGTACTTTGTGACCACTATGCGGATCTTCTCGGCGCTGAGGGTGATTCCATTGAAGCCCTGATTAAATCTATCTATAAAAACCGAACCAACTTCCTACTGTTTCTGAATCGGTTAAATGAAACTGAAAATCGATTTAATGCCGCGCTATCACCCCATCTCCAGAAAACCACGGAAGGTGTTGAGGAGATCATCGCACGGATGGAATACGCCTCCAAGGTGTTATGGCGCGAAGAAGCAGAAAGAATTTTCCCCTGATTACGCGCCATTGCTTTTGGTACCCGGTAATCTTATTTCTACATCTACTAAAAATTAAGGAAAAATTAATATGCCCCTGTTTGCACTCACCCTGTTCTGTCTGATCGGATTTGTGCTGCTTTACTTCGGGGCGGGATGGTTGGTAAAAGGATCTTCCAGCCTGGCACGCAGTTTGGGCGTCACGCCGATTGTCATCGGTTTAACGGTGGTCGCATTCGGCACATCGGCCCCGGAGCTGGTTGTCAGTCTTGTCTCTTCAATTCAGGGCAAAAGTATGATTGCGGTGGGTAACGTCGTCGGCAGCAATATCTGCAACATTGCTCTCGTGCTCGGACTATCGGCGGTTTTCAATCCGATTAAAAGCGACCCGGCGGTCGTCAGACGCGATATCCCGCTCATGCTGGTCATATCCCTATACCTATTACTGCTGACCTTCAATTCGACTTTGGGCCGCATCGAAGGTTCAACCCTTTTTGCCGGAATCATCCTATATACATTTTTTAATTATTACCTGGCAAAAAAAAAAACCGCCGGGGCCGCTGATATTGAATCCGAACTGGAAGAAATCGGATTTGTTGCTTCCAGACCTAAACAGATTTTATTGATTGTGGCCGGTATTGCCGGTGTTGTCGGGGGTGCCCAAATTGTTGTCGATAACGCTGTAAAAATCATGACAATTCTGGGTGTCAGCGAAAAATTTATCGGTTTGACCATCGTTGCCTTTGGAACCTCCCTGCCAGAGCTTGCTACTTCAGTGGTGGCAGCCTTGCGAGGGGAAATGGATATCAGCATCGGAAATCTGGTAGGCAGCAACGTTTTTAACATTATGAGTGTGCTGGGTGCCGCTTCTCTGATACGACCTATTCCCATCCCCGGCGGATTTTTTGAAAGCGGACTATGGATCGATTATCTAGTGATGATCTTCACCAGTTTTTTGCCCTGGTTGATGATGAGAAGAGATTTTACGGTTAATCGCAGGGATGGGATTATTCTGCTGGCTTGCTATGTGGGATATCTGACGTACTTGATTGTGAAAGGCTAGAGTAGAGAACAGAGGGCAGAAACCAGAGGTCAGAAGACAGAATTCGGAATACGAAATGGAAGAGGCGGAAAAAATCAATCTGTCCTGTACCTTTTGTTTTTTTATCCTCTAACTTCGACCCTATGCCCTGTGCCTTGAGCCCTATGCCATTTTTTCCCGTAACCCAAATCCCGCATCCCATTACGCCATCTTCCTTAATTTCTTAATCAACGCTTTCATATCCTCTGGTATCGGCGACTCGAAGGTCATCCTCTCTCCCGTATGAGGATGGATCAGACCAAGTCGCTGGGCATGCAGCATTTGTCTGGCTACCGATTTGAGCACGGATGACAGGGATGATGATTCGCCCGGACGAAATCCGGCCTTATCATTTAACCACTTCCGGGAGCGATAAACCGGATCCCCAACGATTGGATGATCCATCGCTGAACAATGAACGCGAATTTGGTGGGTTCTGCCGGTTTTTAGGGTCAATTCGAGCAAGGTAATCCCCGGCAACCGTTTGCGAACCTGCCAGGCTGTTTCTGCCGTACGGCCTTTTCGAGTAGTAGTGGACATTCGCTTTCGATGTACCGGATGACGACCGATGGGCAATGTAATCACGCCCTTATCCGCCTGGAACTCCCCGTAAACCAGGGCCAGGTAGATTTTTTGAACGGTACGCGTTTTAAATTGTTTGGCCAGGTTTTCAAGCGCAGCCGCATTTTTTGCAACCACCATGGTTCCCGATGTATCCTTGTCAAGTCGGTGAACGATGCCCGGCCGAATCTCACCACCAATACCTTCCAGATCGGGACAATGATAGAGCAGTGCGTTGACCAGCGTACCGCGGCTGTGCCCGGGCGCGGGATGCACGACCATACCGGCTTGTTTGTTTAGTACCACGATATGGCTGTCCTGGTAAAGGATCTGCAAAGGGATGGGTTCGGGTTTGTATTCAGTTTGGACGGGATCCGGGATATGGCCCAGGATTTTATCGCCGCATTTAACCCGGTAACCGGGTTTCTTGGCCTGATGATCGACAAGGATTTGAAGGTTTGTAATTAAATTGACAGCCAACGAACGGGAACAGCCGGGGAGGTGAGCGGCGACCACGGCATCGAGCCGCCGGCCCTGATCGGATTCATTGGCAAGGATGGTAAAGGCACCATAAACAGGCATGCTGCTGCCGAGGATTAATTTTCCATACTTTCTGAGACAAAAAGAGACTCTAACTCGGATATAATGGTTTCTTCATCTGTTTTTTTGGCAGTCGACAACTCCCGTACCAACAGCACCTGGGCCGTGTCATAAAGCTTGCGCTCTCCAAAAGAAAGGTCCTTGGTAAGTTTCAACAGGGAAAGATCTCGGAAGACCTCTGCCACATCAAAAAGCGAACCGGTTTTGATTTTATCCATGTACTCTCGATAACGCCGGTTCCAGGTCTGGGCCGGCACCCCATCCGTTCGGACCCTCATGACTTCATATACTTTTGGAACCTCTTTTTTATTGATGATTTCTCTTAAGCCGACGGATTCAACGTTTCTGATGGGAATCATGATCACCATGCCATTTTCAATGACCTTCATGATATAAAAATCATGTTTTTCACCGTTGACAACCCGACTTTCAATGGCCTGTATCGTACCGACACCATGGGCAGGATACACCGCGAGGTCACCCACTTGGAATTCATGGTTTGTTTCTTTCACGCTCTCTGTCTCAGTGCTCTCTTTGGCTTTTTTTTTGGTCATATTCCCACCCATTATCGTATTTTTAAAGAGCGGGTATCCACCTTGCGGCCCCATCGCAACTGGTTTAGGATAGCCACGCGGATCGATACCCTCATTTTTAATGATTATCAGGCAAAGAATCTATACCATATCTTTTGAAAACAATCAATAAAAAAGGATTGACGTATGGCTACGCCAATCCTTTTAATGAATTCAATGGTTAATATAAAGGGTTTATGCTTTAGCGTTGCAAAAGCCGGAGGGCTTCAGAGCCCAGGCGTCAAGGGTGAAGTTGTAGCCGTTTACCTCGAATCCTTGACAACACAGGATCTGAAGTTCTCCGGCTTTCCCGAAGGGTAAACAACATGGCAAAATCGACCCCATCTTTTCAACTCACCAAGGGTGATATTCGAAAAATGGGCTTTTACTGATATATCGGCTACAATATCTGTCCATAATCTATTATTTGCCATGTTGTTTATGCAACATTGAGGCTTACAGCAGGAACGGTACCAGCAACAATGCAACGACATTGAGAATCTTGATCATCGGATTGATGGCGGGTCCGGCGGTATCCTTGTAAGGGTCGCCGACGGTGTCGCCGGTGACGGCAGCCTTGTGCGCATCACTGCCTTTTCCTCCCAGATGACCATCTTCGATGTATTTTTTGGCATTGTCCCAGGCAGCACCACCGGTGGTCATGGCAATAGCCAGGAAAAGACCGGTAATAATACTGCCGATGAGCAACCCGCCCAGGGCGATTTTTCCCAAGATCAGGCCGACCAGCACCGGAGCGACCACCGGCAGGATGGCGGGTACGATCATCTCTCTCAGGGCAAATTTGGTGACGATATCCACGCAGGCGGCATAATCCGGCTTGGCTTCTCCCTCCATGATTCCCGGAATTTCACGAAACTGGCGTCTGACCTCGTCCACCACAGCACCACCGGCTTTGCCAACGGCGCGCATGGCGATCGAAGCGAACAGAAATGGCATCAATCCGCCCAGGAAAAGGCCGATAAGAACGTTGACATCACTCAGGTCAAAACTCAATTCCACTTGCGCGCCGTGCAGCATGAATTCCTGGGTATAGGCGGCAAACAGTACCAGAGCAGCCAAGGCGGCCGATCCGATGGCATAACCCTTGGTGACGGCTTTGGTGGTGTTGCCCACTGCATCCAGGGGATCGGTGACCGCCCGCACACTCTCATCCATTTCCGCCATTTCGGCAATACCGCCGGCATTGTCGGTAATCGGACCGTAGGCATCAATTGCGATCACCATGCCGGTCATGGACAACATCGACATGGCGGCCATGGCTATTCCGTATAATCCGGCGGCAGCATAAGCGGCCCCAATCGCTAAGCAGATGGCTAACACTGGCAGTGCCGTGGCCTCCATGCTGACAGCCAATCCGGCGATGATGTTGGTGCCGTGCCCGGTGGTCGAGGCTTCGGCGATCAGCTTAACCGGTTTGCGAATGCCCGTATAGTATTCGGTGATCATAACGATTACAACGGTCAGAATCAGACCGACCAGAGTGGCCAAAAAGATTTTTCCGCCGGAAATTGCCTCGACGCCGGAAAATGATGTTGTACAGGCCACCAAAAAAGCGACACCAGCCAAAATGGCCGCACCAAACATGCCTTTATACAGGGCACCCATGATATATTCCGTGGGTCCCAGCTTGACGAAGAAAACGGCGATCATGGATGCTACGATCGCGATGGCGCCAAGTACGAGGGGAAATTCGGTAGGTATGGTGATATCAGGATAAATCAGATTTCCCAGCAGCATGGCCGCTACTGCTGTTACGGCGTAGGTTTCAAACAGGTCGGCCGCCATGCCGGCACAGTCTCCGACATTATCTCCAACGTTGTCAGCAATGGTAGCCGGATTGCGTGGATCGTCTTCCGGAATACCGGCCTCAACTTTTCCCACCAGGTCGGCACCGACATCGGCACCCTTGGTAAAAATACCGCCGCCCAGCCGGGCAAAGATGGATATCAGACTTCCGCCAAAACCCAGGGCCACCAGTGCAATCACGGCATCCCGGGTTTCGGTGCCGCTGGCAATTAATATCGTATAAAATCCGGCAACGGCCGTCAGCGCAAGACCGGCAACGATCATGCCCGTCACAGAACCACCTTTAAATGCCATGGACAACCCTTTGGCCAGCCCCCCCTTGGCCGCTTCAGCGGTACGCACATTGGCGATGACCGATACCCGCATGCCGATGTAACCGGCGGCAAAAGAAGCGACGGCACCGACCAGGAAACCAAGTGCGGTCTTAAAGCCCAGGGCAATGATAATAATGACAAAAATGATGATTCCGGCAATGCCCATGCTTTTGAGCTGACGATTTAGATAAGCAATGGCCCCTGTTTTGATCGCATTGGCGATGTCGACCATTTTTTCGGAGCCTGCCGGAGCGCTTTTGACCAAACTCGCAATGATAAGTGAAAAGACCACACCGGCGATTCCAACCAGTGTGCAGATCAGCGGTAATAAGTAGTTCATCATGTCCTCCAAATGATAGATTTTCGTTTACGCTGTGATGGTTAAATCTTTACCGTTAAATGCATTCATACCTGCCTTGGTACCTTTGCATAGAATCGTAACGACGGCATCCCGGGCTCCAGAAATGATTCGGCCCAGAACTTGGGTATTCTGTGCGGAAAATCTACCCAGAACGTGGTCCGTCACCCTCTCGCCAACCTCGGAACGCCCGACGCCGATACGAAGACGTATAAAATCGCCCCCGCCAAAGGCGTCCATTAACGATCTTATGCCATTGTGTCCTCCATGCCCTCCTTTCTCTTTTATTTTTAATCTTCCAAAAACAAGGTCAATGTCGTCGTGTATGACAACCATCTCCTTGGATTGTATGCGAAAAAAATGGGCCAGCTTTTGTATGGGTGGCCCGCTACGGTTCATATATGCCATCGGTTTGGCCAGAAGCACCTCGGCATTTTCTATATTTCCACGCCCGAAATCGCAGTCGAATTTGCTTTTATCAAAGGGTATATTGAAATCTCGGGAAATTTTGTCGGCTGTCATGAAGCCGGCATTATGCCGCGTTTTCTCATAGCGGGCGCCTGGATTTCCAAGACCGACCACCAACCTCAAATTATGTTGAAGTACATTTCCGATAAGCGAACGTCCATCATAAAAGCAGGCTGAAAGGTCGGCGCCACATCTGTAGTTGGTCACAGCTGTGAGCCGGGTCATCCAGCCTCATTAGAACTATTTTTCCTCTGAGGATTCGTCGGCTTCTGCAGCCTCTTCGCCCTCTGCTTCTTCACCGGCCTCGAGTTCGCCTTCCTCTTCTTCAACCACCTCTTCTTCTTCGACCGTCGGGCTAAGTACGGTAACCACCGTAAAATTAAAATCCGCCGAGACTTCAACGTTCTCACCCAGCGGAATATCTTCAATATGGATGGAATCACCGATCTCCAGATCTGTAATATCAATCTCAATGGCTTCCGGGATATCACCCGGTAGACAAAGGAGCTCAATCTCTCGACGAACAATATTCAGCATACCGCCATTTTCAACGCCCACTGATTGGCCTTTGGTGATAACCGGAACCATGACATTGATTTGACGTTTCATATCAATTTCATAGAAATCAATATGAATAAAATTTCCCGAAACCGGGTGGGTCTGCAGTTCCTTGACCATGGCCGCTTTGGTCCTTTTTTTACCGTTCTGAATGACGAGGTTCAAAATCATCTGAAAGGCATTGCCCTGTTTAAGCACATTCTCCAGGTCTTTGATATTGACTGCCAACAAAACCGGCTCTATTTTCGGGCCGTATAAAACTGCAGGTATCTGGCCGGATCTTCTCAAACTTCGTGCCGGACTATTACCCGTGGTTTTTCTTACAGTGGTTTGAAGTTCTATTCGTTCCAAAGAAATGACCTCCTATTTAGCTAATAAATGTAGGTTCAAGGGTTCCGGGTTCACCGTTCAGGGTTAGCTTAACAATGAACCTTTGAACCTTGGAACCCTGAACCCAGCAATTCATACAAACAGGGATGTAACCGAATCTCCTCTAAAACTGCGGATAATCGCCTCGCCGATCAGTTTTGAGATGGTCAGTACTTTTATTTTGTCGCAGGCGGCGGCGTTTTCTTTTAATGGTATGGTATCTGTTACAACCAGGCTTTTGAGAGCTGAGTCACAAATCCGATCGATGGCCGGCCCGGATAAAACGGGATGGGCACAGCAGGCATGGATTTCCTTTGCACCCGAATTCATGACAGCCTCAGCCGCCTCCGTCAATGTGCCGGCGGTGTCGGCCATATCATCAAGAATTACCGCCACCTTGTCGGTGACATCACCGATAACCGCCATGGCCTTGGCCTTATTGGGTGCTTCCCGGCGCTTGTCGATTATCGCAAGTTCGGCATTCAAACGTTTGGCAAAAGCCCGAGCTCTTTCCACCCCT
>JASFFJ010000196.1:0-11034 GCA_050124355.1 Desulfobacterales bacterium
TGTAAATCCAGTATCCAGCATCCAGTATCCAGCATCTTGGTCGATTAGGCGTGCAACGTTTTTGTCATAATATTTTAGCCCAATTGTAAACAAAATGACGAGATCTGGTTTCAGTTAAATACATAGCTTTCCGGGATTCATGATGTCGTTGGGGTCCAGCATATGTTTAACACGCTTTAACAACTCAAGATATCCCGGATGGGCCCGCCGATTGATTTCGACCCCAAAATCGACGGGCGGCTTATAGGGAATACCACCGTTGTCCAGATCGACTTTTAAGCATTCCACAATGGCCCGGCGGGCGTTTTCGTTTTCTTCGGGATTTTGCTTGCTAAAGGGAATCATGGCCCGTAGCATACCGTAATGGACCCCCCGGTACATGCTCATCCGGACCGAAGGAGACAGCTTGTGCTCGATCAATATTCGCTTCCATTCGTTGTAAACCGGCGCCCATTTGTTGGCCGGTGTGAAGGTTCCCGGCCAGGATATGCCGGCGCCGGCCATTTTGCAGTAATTTTTGGTGGAACCAACGATTTGACTGGGCAGTTGGGTGCGGGCCCGCAAAGCTTCTTCAGGATACTCCGTCACCTTAAGGGAAGTGCCTTTTTTCTGTTCTTCGGCCACAACCGTTTCCCAAATCTCCTCCCGGGCTTCTTTTTCTTTTTCGGTAAATGAATTGGTATTGGCGAAACTGAACCATTCAGGTTGATCATCCGGTTTTTCGCGATAGGGATACGGTATCGGCACTTGGGCCAACCACCAGGACACGGCTGTCAGATCGTCGCAAATCTCATAATTACTTAAATTCAACATGTAAGAGTACATGTCCTCGACATTGTCGCATGACACGGTAAACACCTTGAGCACCGGGGGAATGGGATGGACGGTGATACCCAGTTTTGTGACCACGCCGCTGGATCCCAGCCAGCCTTTAAAAAGCCCGTCCAGTTTGGGCATGGGCATGGTACTGTGCCAGGCATCTTCCTGGATCGCGCAGGATCCCACCCGGACCAATTCTCCCGTGGGCAGAACCACTTCCATGCTGGTTATCTCCTGGCTGTTGAGGCCGTAGCGCGCATTCAAACCACCGATACCGTGGGAGATAGCACAAGAGGAAACAGAGGCAGAGGGAGGACCTACCGGCCAGCCAAACCGCAGGTTGTGCTTATGGAGCGCTTCTGCCAACTGCCCGTGGGACACACCGGGCTCGATCACCGCATAATGGGATTCCGGATCAATCTTTATAATTTTGTTCATCTTTTTGAGATCCAGCAGGATACCGCCTCTTTCCGGAATGCACAGACCACCGATATTGGTACCGGCCGTAAAGGGCACCACCGGGATTTTTTCCTTATTGGCAAACCGTAATACGGCTTGAATGTGCTCCGGGTTTTCCGCCATGACCACGTAATCCGGTAGTTTCGGAAGCACAAATGACATGTCATATGAATACGCATAACGGACATGTTTGGCGGCCGTCGCATTTTTTTCGCCCACAATGGCCTGCAATTCTTTAATGATCCTTTGCTGATCTTTTGACTCTGTATGCATTTCAGTCACAATAATACCTCCTCCCTGTTTAGGTGCTAATCAATGATAATCTTAGCATTTTATGAAAAAACTCTTTGACCACGAAACCATGAAATTTAGAAAACACGAGATTAGTCTTCTCTTTTTTTCGTGCTTTCCTTCTTTCGTGATTTCGTGATTAATTTCTTATTAAGTTCCGGCTCGTCCGGATTAGGATTCAGTTGGATATCCTCATTGCTGATCGCAATAAGTTCTTGCTCCACTTGTTTGATATGTTCCATCATTTCATGACGTGCCCTGGCAGGATCGCGATCACGCAAGGCCTTGAGAATTCGCTGGTGACTGTTGAATACATTCAACGAAAACTCACGCCCCAAACCGAGTTGCTGTTTCATGATGACCAGGGCGTTCTTGAGGGAATCGATTACAAAACAGATGAGACTGTTGCCGGCAATTTCGGCGATACGGTGATGAAAATAGGTGTCGAGTTCGTAATAAAAGACGTCTGCGTCGAGCTTTTTTTTGGTTTTGGCCAGATTTTCTTCCAAATCGGCAATGTCGGCATCGCTGATTCTCCCGGCAGCCAGTTCGGCGACCGGGGGCTCGATTAACGCCCTGAGCTGAGTAAATTCCTGGATGGACGGGTTCTGAAAGAAAATGTAGTTGAACAAGCTGTTACGGGCCGTTTCCAGATCCACCTTACTGACAAATGCACCGCCGGCCATGCCCTGGCGAATCTCCAGCAATCCCAAAGCTTCCAAAGCGCGGAATGCCTCCCGCAGTGAAGCTTTGCTCACACCGAAATCTTCAGCGAGGTCTTTTTCAGAAGGCAGCCGATCACCCGGAATAAGCTCACCCGAAAAAATGGCATCACGGATCTGTTCAACAATGCTGTGGGATACTCTGCGATTTATAGCTTTGGTAATGTTAAACATGGCACCCCAAATAAAGACTTCAGAGCCAAAGTACCTATCATTGGTTTGCCCCCTGAATGGGGACCCTCCATGGCTCTGCTTTGCTCAACATGCTTATGGAGTATTGGAGTAATGGAGTAATGGAGTATTGGGAAAACGAAATCCCAACACCAATTTTCTGCAACCTTGAACAATAAACATCGGAATTCTTCAATGCATAGAGTTCACGAGCGATAGATCATCACTCCAGTACTCCATCACTCCTTGAAACTGTTACAGGCAACGCCGATTATCTCTGACCTGACCCAGAGGTTCAAGTCCTGAAAAATTAAACAAATTACAAGGCTTCTATTTCTTGATGATATGTGCAATTGCCACAGCCAAGAGATGATGTCAATAAAAAATTTATAAATATTAGATGTTTTAATATTTTAATATTGACTTTTATTTGCTGGTTGTTTATAGCCATTTCGCTTCTTGTACCACCTTCAAATGTGTGGCTAAATTCATATTTTTATTCAAAGAGGGGAAAAATGGAAATTCAAATCGATGCACTTAAATGCACAGGGTGTATGGCCTGCGAGATGGCATGTGGCTACCATCGCGATGATGGGTTTGCGTTGCTTTCGTCTTGTATTGTGGCCTATCGGACCAAGGAAAAAAAGGATTATTTCGGCGTCATTCTCAAGCGAGATGAAGACTTGCTGGTCGCTCGACCGGAGGGGACGGAGATTAAACGCATCGGGGAAACCACAGATGCATCCGATACCGGAAAAAAAGCGGATGCCTCAGCCAAACCGATGTTGCTGCGGGAAGCCTGCGATCTGTGTGAAGAAATGGATCTCGGTCCCATGTGTGTCAAATTCTGTCCGTTTGACGCCATCAGCGAGGCGTAATTCAGCGACCACCTCTGCTGGTGGCCGCTGATTTTTACAGAAAGGAGACAAAATGGAAAATTTATCAGCTGATAAAATTCTGGTGGTGGATCTGGGTTCCTCGGAAATAACGGAAGACGAGCTGAGTGACGAACTGGTTGAAGAAAAAATCGGTGGCGCTGCCATTGCGAAGCACCTTTATGAAGAACATGCAGACGGTGATCCCATCGTCATCGGCACAGGATTGCTGACCGGCACGCTCTTTCCTGCATCAGCCCTTGCCGTCATGACCGCCAAAAGCCCGGTTACCGGTAAAATCTGTCACTGCCCCATCACCTTGAAGGTAGGATTGGAAATCCAATATGCCGGGTTCGACTACATCGTTATTAAGGGCAAGGCCGACCATCCGGTCTTTTTATGGATTCATGATGGGGTGGCCGATATTTCCGATGCTGCCGCCGTCTGGGGTAAAAATGTGTGGGAAACCACGGATACCTGGCGCAATGCCATGGGGGATGTATTGATTCAAACTCTGGTGATCGGCAGCGCCGGCGAAAACGGCTCCGATTTTGCCCAAGTCTGCTGTAATTACTGGTCCAGCGGTGACCGCTGGGGATTCGGCAAGCTTTTTGGGTTGAAAAATCTCAAGGGCGCTGCATTTCGCGGCATGGGCCTATTGGAAATCGCCGATGCCGAAGAGTTCATCGAGATGTCACTGGACGTCTTGGAAGAGATCAAAGAAGGAAATTTTGTGGGACACAAAGGGGTGGGCGATCTTTGCACGGCCATGGGGGAGGCCGATATAAGCGCCTGGCTGGAACCCCTCGTTCACCGCCACAGCTCTTGCTACAACACGCCTTACGCCACCAATACATTTGCTTGTATAGACCATGATCCCAAGCAAATGGAAGAATCCGAAGCGGATGAAACCGGTGTTCTGATTACCGACATTTTCGGATTGATCGGGTTTAAAAAAACCGGTTTATCGGCAGCGGATGCCTGCATCTTGATGCGGGATTGTGCCCGCTACGGCATCGATGCCGCCGCCGTGGCGGAGCTGAGCCAGACCTCCGGTTTGAAAACCAGGGAAGCGATTCAAGGGGCCCTTGCCGAGTTGAGTGGCCCGATTACGCTGCCCGGCAATGGCATATTCAGTCCCTGGTGCCCTCAACAACCGTTGTTCAGCGAATTTGAAGATGTCGGCGATGATCCGGTTTCTTGGTGGGAGCGTCGCATGGCCGTTGCTTATATATTCGGCATCCATCCGATCTTTGCTGTCATGAGTCCGGAGATTACCGAAGAAGACTTGGTTGAGATTGCTGCCGTTGGAACCGAGCTGGAAATCGGCCAGGAGACCCTGGACAAAGCGGTGCAGTATCTGTTGCAGTAATACAAACCTCGTCATCCAGCTTGTAAAAATAGCGGTGACACCCTAACTGTCATGAAATTGTAGGAATATTGGATATTGGTTCCAGGTGTCAGGTATCAGGAATGCTAACGCGAGAACCGCCCTGACACCTGACACCCGAAACCCATGCTCGCAGAAGGTTTCATCACGCCAGATGATGTCCAAAAAAAAAGAGCTTTTTTCATAGCAAATTACGAGGCCTGGTTTATGGCTTCCGCACCCTTTTATGACACATATGCCGCCGCCAATGCCCGACTGGTAAGGGGTGAACGCATCTATTTCGACCCCTTTCTGGAAAATCGCCCCTTTAGGTCTTCCGAATCATCGCGGTCGAAACGGTTACGCTATCCTAAAATAGGAATATACACCGGAACGGGATCGTCGCATTCCTGGTTATGGTTCGTAGATCTATTCGACCGCATGGGATTTCACGATCTATACCTTCTGGATGCGGCCGCTATTCAAAACCAAAACCTGGAATTCCTCGATGTCTTAACGGTATCCGGCGGGGATACATTTGCGATAGCCCAAGCTCTCGGATCTGCAGGCGCCCGCCGCCTCAGAACCTTTATCGAAAATGGCGGCCTTTACATCGGTTCGTGCGCCGGGGCCTATTTGGTCATGCGGTCATCAAAACCGCATCTGAATCTTTTTAATTTTACAGCCGTCCGGATTACCAATCTCAGCAAATGGCTGCCGGCCTGCCGGGGATTGGCGCATAAATTTTCCCAGGCATATGGCTGCGATTACATTTTCCACCCGGTGCGTGACGCCGTCACCATCGAACCCACCGGCCAGGCACCTTTTTGGGGGACCCGACTCTTGGATGCCCCTCTCTTTGGCGGACCGGGAATGATCCCATCGGATGCGGATCGCATCCTCGCTCGTTACAAAGCATTTACCGGGCGGACCCAGTATTTAGTCGATGAAACCATCGCGCGTGAAACGTTGCTGGGCAAAGCCGCCGTCATACGCGCATCAATGGGAAAAGGTCACCTCTACCTGTTGGGCCCCCATTTTGAACATCCCCATTTCCAGGCGGCCAACCAGTTGGTCGCCGATGCCATTTTTTGGGATGGCGGCCGAGTAAATCGAGATATCTGCCAGGCGCAAAAAGATATTCCGCCCCTTGCTGCAACCGCGAGTCAAAACCTTCTCAAAACCTTGAAACGGGAGTTGAGCAATGCCAGGATCGTAGCGGTGGGAATGGAGATGATGCCTGTCCGCTGGCTGATCGGCAGCAAATACTATGATCCGCAAAAAATTCGTGTATTTCTGGACGCCATGTGGCACCGGATCAAACTCTTGGAAAAAAATGGGGTCCTCCGAACCGAACCGGATCTCGTCGTCAAATTGTCGGCCAACGCTGAGAAGACCACGGCGTTGCTAAGAGAATTGAAGCACCGCCTGGACGATGCCGCTGATACCGCTTCCCTGGCCCGTGATATATTTAAACGACTATCCGAATTTACAACCGCATTTCTCGGCCTTTACTTTCAGAGCATTGGTGACTTGCATGACCTTAGCGAAGATAGCACTGGAGAACGACACCTTAATTAGTTTCCATCCACAAATGGTCTTTTTGCCCAATCTCAGCGTCAATCTGCGCGCTTGCTTGTGCGGCGTAGTAAACTACGCCTCCGCACAAGCGCTTGAGCGCCTTGACCTTGGACAAAAATCCTCATTTCTGGATTGGAAACGCAAAAGGTGCCCTTCTTTGGCAATGGTCTCTTATGGACGGGCACTAATTAACCGCTGGATGACGGTTTGCGCTGCTGTTTTCTTTTGCCTCCTGTTGTCGGGGCTGATCGCTCAAACCCATGCCGATGTCGGCCCGGCGGATCCGTTGCAATCCTCCTGGTTTATAGACATACAGCGTTTCCAAAAAGGGGCCCATGCCGGTTTCAAATGTGAGGAGTGCCATGGCACCATGATCGAAGACGGTCGCACCCATCCGGATCCGAACCGCCCTGATTTTTTAAAACAATCCGCCACCCGTCAATTTGACTATCGCCGCTGCCAAAAATGTCATAAATTACCGTACCAACGCTATTTAAAAGGCAAACATGCCAAGGCCCTCAAAGAAGAGACGGCACTTGCCGGCAAGAAAAAAGCACCCGAAAAAGAGAAGCAAACCGTTAAGGAGAAGTACCCTGCCCCCACCTGCGGTGAATGCCACTCGGCCCACTATGACCCCGCCGGATTGTCCCGGGTTGCGGTGGGGTCGCGTATGACGTCACGCTGCGGCCGCTGCCATCAGGAATACAGCGAAAGCTATCTGGATAATATCCACGGCAAACTGGGCGTCAACTTGGCCAACAAGGCATCGGCCTTTTGCACGGATTGCCATGGCGCTCACCATGTCGTCACCCTTGAAAAGGAGCAGGATGCTTTAATCGTGTGCCAACGCTGCCATCCCAAGGCCGCGTCGGAATTTACCCAGTTTGTGATCCATGCATCCGTCAGCGATTCGGCGGCCAAGGAATCCCCCAAAAGCAATTCGATCGTTTGGATTCGGCGCATCCAAACTGTCGCCATTGCCGTGGTAGCTCTCTCCCTGATTTTCTTTTTCGGCCACGCAATTCTGTGGCTCTTGAGGGAAAAACACGAAAAATTAAGGAAGCACTAAGATGCCTGACCAAACTATCCTTTCCGATAAACTGATGCGGTTTTCCGTTCTGGACCGGTTGCTGCATCTGGTGTTGATGTTCGGTTTTACGGGTCTTGCCCTCAGCGGTTTCTCATTGAGCTTCAGTGCCACTGCTCCGGCCAGGGCGTTTATTTGGCTTGTGGGCGGCACCGCCCACGCCGGCTGGTTGCACCGGTTTTGTGCCATCATAACTTATAGCAGTGTCGTCATTCATGGTCTATGGTTTCTCTACTTTCGCTTCGTTTTGCGGGGGCGGCTGACGGGGCCGCGCTCCATTGCTCCCTCCAAAAAAGATTTGAAGGATTTCAAACAAAACATGGCCTATTTTTTAGGCTGGCGCCCATCGCCGCCCGACTTCGATAAATTTACCTACATGGAAAAAATCGATTACTGGGCCATCTTTATCGGCATGAATACCATGGGCATTACAGGTTTGATCCTGTGGTTTCCGGAATGGTTCACCCGGTTCCTGCCGGGCGTTTGGGTCAACATCGCCCAAGTGCTGCATTATTGGGAAGCCATCCTGGCAGTCGTCGTCAAATTGTTTATTCACGTCGGCATGGCCCATTTACGTCCCACAGTCTATCCGGCGGATACCAGTATTTTTAGCGGCCGGACCACCCGGGAAAGAATGATGGCAGAGCATCCCGCTGAGTGGCGGTCTATTGCGGCTGACTTGGAAAAAGGGACTGAAACTAAAAGGAATGGATTCTGATCTTAGAAAAACAATTGGACAGGATCAACAGGATCGTTTTGATAGAGTTGCCTTCGGCCGAAAATATCTCGCCGCAGGCGAACAAGATCCCGTCAATCCTGTAAATCATGTCTGAAAAAAACCGAATCCATCCCACGTCCATATGAGGATCTGAAGTCTCCTACGAAGGAATATGTGCCTAATGAATACAAAAATATGGCAAGGATCAGGAATTGCTATTGGTATGATGATGATTCTTCTGGTCACATGCGCCCCGTTAGCGGCCGGTATTGAATCAAATCGAACATCCGGCGAGCGCCCCTGCCTGGATTGCCATGGCCGCTCGAACATCAACACCAATACGGGTGTGATGACATCCAGAGCTTTTTGCAATGAGTGCCATTCCAAACCGGATTGCAAGAGAGTCGTTGATGGTAAACCCGTATCCCTGACTGTATCATCAAAGACATTTGAAAAATCCCCGCATCGATATGTGGCC
The DNA here is from genome assembly GCA_050124355.1 of Desulfobacterales bacterium. Classification (GTDB taxonomy): domain Bacteria; phylum Desulfobacterota; class Desulfobacteria; order Desulfobacterales; family JAFDCJ01; genus JAFDCJ01. The sequence goes on from JASFFJ010000196.1 coordinate 8,571, forward strand.
TGCATCCATTGTCATAAGGATGTTGCCCGATCGCCTCACCGGACGCTTTCCGGGGCGCAATGTCGGGATTGCCACAGCGTTCATGGAGAGGGGACCGCCCATGCCCCCCATCTTCGTATCGATTGCCAGGCCTGCCATTTTGGGTCAAGCTTTGTTCGCTTGGCTGCAAAAGATAACCGGGTCAAGTTGGCCCGCATCAATTCAGAAAAACAGCCCATCGGTCTCGTCGACCACAGCCTGAACGACCTGTCCGACAATCAATCCTGCGAGCGATGCCACAACCGTCAAAACGCCGTGGGAGCATCGGCCTTCGTCCTGCCCGCCAAAAGCCTATTGTGTATTGTTTGCCACCCTTCTGCAGCCACGGTGGGGCACCCGATATTTTGGGTAGCTTTAATCGTCCTGGTTGGCGGCACCCTGGCGATGGTACGTTTTTGGTTTATCGGTAGTGTGCAAGGAGAAAAGGAATCCATGCACCGCAAACTTGGACTGGTGTCCGAATCGGTATGGCAAACCCTGTTTTCACGCAAGATCATTACCTTTCTGAGAGTGATGGTTTTCGACATTCTTTTACAACGTCGAATCCTCAAAGAAAGCGTGCAAAGATGGTCCATGCATTCGCTTATTTTTTTAGCCATCATGGCCCGTTTTCTCCTGAGTCTCTTGACCGGTCTGATATTTAGTATCGATCCGGATGGAGAACTGGCCCTGGCCTTGATAGACAAAAATAATATTTACATGGCCTTTATTTACGATTTGCTGGGAATCTCCATTTTTTTGGGTGTACTTTGGGCTGTCACCCAGCGTTTTATTGTCAAGCCGACCCATGTGGTCACGGAAATAGAAGATAATCTAACCTTGGGCTTAGCCGGACTTTTGGTTGTGCTGGGTTTTCTGACCACCGGCGCCCGGCTTTTATTGACTCAAATTCCACCGGATGTTGCGGTGTATTCATTTATTGGATTTCCTGTTTCCAAAGCCCTGGGAGTTTTACCGCTGGATTGGCGGCAGATGTATCCCTATCTCTGGTATATCCATGCCATACTGGGAGCTGTTTTTATAGCCTACTTGCCATTCGGTAAACTCAAGCATATATTTAACGTGCCGCTAACGTATCTGATAGAGGAACTGACAGGTGTGAAGAAGGAAAAGCGGGTTTAAGATTACACAATAAACCGTTATTGGGACTTATCTGATTATATGTTGTTAGAAAATTGTGGTCTTAGGTTTCCTCAATTAAAAATCTCAAATAACAAAACACAAATACCAAACAAATCACAATGACCGAAATTCAAAATTCCAAACAATTGGCGTTTGATATTTTTTGAGATTTGGATATTGTGATTTGGAATTTACTTGTAGTTTGGTGCTTGTAATTTGTTATTTCCGGTTTAAACGGGTTAGTATCTATTTATTGAAATCCTATCATGTTTGCGCAGGATTTATGTCATAGCAAGATTGAATATTTAAGCATTTCTATCTATTTAAATTAAAAAGACAGAGCGAAGCGAAACCACAAATCGTCAATATTCATTCTTCAATCTTCAATTCCGGCATAGCCGGGTCAGGTGATAGCGATGGCCAACGATAGCAAAACAAATACTGCCGACAGTGCCCCCCCGGAGAACCAAGACGTCCGGGAAATCCCGCTGGACAGCTTAAACATGAAACAGCTGATCGAGTTGGACGCCTGTACCCGCTGCGGCGAATGCCTGACCTGGTGTCCGGTCTACGATCAGGATGCCAAGGAAGATATCATTCCCCGGCGCAAAGTTATCGATTTTCTGCAAATAGCCAAAGCCCAACACGGCCTATTTGCGAAAATCATTAAAAGCGAAAAGCTGAGTACCCCCCTTAGAACCATGCTGGGCCGAATTTTGGGTTATCGACAGATCGGTCGCAAAGAGATCGATGATTTTGTCCAGAACCTCTACGAGTGTTCGACCTGCGGCCAGTGTGAAGTCGTGTGCCCGGCGCATATTGAAACGGTGGCGCTGTGGGAGGAATTGCGAAGGGTCATCGTCCAGGCAGGCTACGGCCCTTTGGAAGTTCAGCAAGCGCTGGTCAAAAGCGTGAAAGCCTTTGACAATCCCTGGCAGCAGCCCCGGGCGGCTCGAACCAAATGGGCCCGTAAGGCTAAAAAAGAAGGCCTCATTGCCAATCTGCCCCGTGAGATAAAAAAATCCAAAAGTAAAGTTCTCCTTTTTCTCGGCTGCACGGCAGCCTATGATGTCAATGTTAAACAGGTGGCCATCAATAACATCAACATCCTGGAAGCCCTGGGGATCGATTACGGCATCCTCGGCAGCGAAGAAAAATGCTGTGCCAGCGTTTTACTGCGCATGGGCGATCCGGAACACAAACGGGTTTTTAAGGAAAATATCGATCTGTTCAACAGTTTGGGGATAGAAACCCTTATCAGTTCCTGTTCCGGCTGCTTTAAGACCATTATGCAGGATTATCC